>SFCA01000078.1:0-16024 GCA_007095475.1 Microcystis aeruginosa Ma_QC_C_20070703_M131
AGCGCGGCAGCTATAAACAATGGGAAGAAGACAATATTGCCCCCCAGGTAGTGTTTGAAATCCTCTCTCCGAGCAATAGTGCCAGGGAAATGCTCAAAAAGCAGTCTTTCTATCGGGAGTATGGGGTATTAGAAATGTTTTTCTATGACCCAGACTCCCATGATTTCTGGGGATTGGTGCGGGCCAATCAGCAAGAGGATTTTTTCCCAGTAACGGCCTTGAATTTTCCCTGGACTTCCCCAATCCTAGGGATTCGGTTTGAGATGTTTGAAGAGGGTTTAGAGGTCTTTTATCCCAATGGGGAACGATTTAAAGACCCTGAAACCCTCTTTGAGGAGCGCGACCAAGCACAACAAGAACGCGACCGCGCTTTTGCCCGATTACGCGAATTGGGCATTGACCCGACACAGTTGTGACTATAATTAATCTTCCGCGGAGATACCGTCATCTTCCACCACCGCTTCGGTGATAGGAGAGGGGGGAATTTCCGTTAAGGGAGATAAATCCGCAGGGGGGGCCACCACGCGATCGAGTTTTAGGGTTAAATAACGAATAACCTCATCACTTAAACGCATGGCCCGTTCCATGGGGGCGACTTGTTTGCCGCTGGCCTGATAATTCATCTGCACATAGACACCATCATTGAGTTTTTTGATGGGATAGGCCAGACGTTTTTTACCCCACACCTTAACTTGAATGTCTGTGGCGCTGTGTTCGGTAATCAGAGTCCGATAACGTTCCACTTGTTGCTGAACGACTTCTTCCCCTAAATCGGGACGGAGAATGTAAAGAGTTTCGTAGTTATTGCTCATCTCAGAATCCTTATGGACTAGAAGGCTTCTTTGTCAAGACCGGAGGTTAATTGATTTTCATAACTCTCTAGCTTTTAATAAAGAAGCAAGGATATATGATCATACTACTATCCGAGAGTCGATCGCTAGTCATTCCCAGAAAAATATGGCGCAACGCTATGTACGAGTGAAACATCGTCAAGGACAAATCTTCTACGGACTGTTACAGCTAAACCGTAGCGTTGCCGTCTTTGATGCCCCTCCCTGGCAAGGAGGGCAACTAACCAAGCTAGAATTAGAACCTGATAGCTACCAACTATTAGCCCCCTGTTTCCCGTCGAAAATTATTGCCGTGGGCAAAAATTACCGCGCCCACGCCGCCGAGATGGGAACACCTGTACCGGAAGAACCGCTTTTATTTCTCAAGCCACCGACGACAATTATCGCCGATGGTGAAACGATTTTTTATCCGCCCCAATCGGAAAGAGTGGATTATGAGGGAGAATTGGCATTAATTATGGGAGAAACCGCCAAAAACTGCACCACAGCCCAGGCCAGAAGTAAAATCTGGGGTTATACCATTGCTAACGATGTCACCGCTAGGGATTTACAGAAAAAAGATAGCCAATGGACGCGGGCGAAAGGATTTGACAGTTTTTGTCCCCTCGGCCCCTGGATTGTCCGGGAATTGAGTATCGGGGCGCAATTAACCACTTTTCTCAATGATGGCAGCGAACCCAAACAAAGCAGTTATCTCAGCGATATGGTCTTTCCTCCCGATGTCTTGGTGGCTTATATCTCTCAAGTGATGACCCTGCTGCCGGGGGATGTGATTTTAACGGGAACTCCCGAAGGAATCGGACCGATGCAGGTGGGGGATAAGGTTCGGGTGGAAATAGAAGGCATCGGGGTTTTGGAAAATAGCGTCATGGCAGCAGCATCAATTAGCGATAATTAACAATCCTGGCGAATACGGCGGGGTCTAGACTTGCCCCACCGACTAAAGCCCCGTTTATCTGCGATTGAGCCATAATTTCATCGATATTATCGGGTTTTACCGAACCACCGTACTGAATGGTTACTTCGGGATTGTCTAATTGTTGCCGAATCAAACCGATAACGCGGTTCGCTTCCTCGCTTTCGCAGGTTTCCCCCGTCCCAATCGCCCAGATGGGTTCGTAGGCGATAACGAGGTTTTTTTGGTCAACATTGACTAAACCCCCTTGAATTTGCTTGATAATTACCTTTTCCGTTTCTCCGGCATCTCTTTGGGCTTTACTTTCTCCCACGCAGATAATCGGGATTAAACCTTGTTTTTGGGCAGATATAACCCTTAAATTGACGGTTTCATCGGTTTCGCCGAAATATTGCCGGCGTTCACTGTGACCGATAACCACATAGTGAACCCCAATTTCGGTTAACATATCCGCCGAGATTTCGCCCGTATAAGCCCCCGATTTTTCCCAGTGGACATTTTGCGCCCCCAAGCGAATACGACCGCCGTGGAGGGTTTTAGAGAGGACAGCTAAGGCTGTGAAAGGCGCACAAAGAACTACTTCTCGGTCGTCGGGGGTTTCATCTAGATGGGATTTAAAATCTTGCAAAAACTCCAAAGCTTCTCTCTGGGTTTTGTGCATTTTCCAGTTACCTGCAATAACAACTTTCGGCACAGCTTAATTAATTTAGTAGATTTGATAATTTATGGTACATTTTACTGTAAGCCTTTTTGTTACCCGAAGCAATACTAAATCCTGTTTAACAAGGTATGGAGAGTGGGGAGCGCTGGAGCGGCGAGCATTTGTACTAAACTTTCCCCTAGGTTGACAGAGAAAGGCTCATCAGGCATTGTCCGATGGACGATATGGCTGACGGGGTGACAAAGAAGCGTGAAATCCCGATGATAAGCGTCGAATATTGCCATTATTAAAAGACTATAGGAAAGTACTTTTAGGTGACAGAGAGTTTTGGTCAGTAGATTTAGCCAAGGGACTTGCGTGGGAATAATATCCCAGCCAGAAAATCGCTCTGTAGAAGAATCAGACCAGCCCAAAAGGCATATTATCAAAGCGCAAGTCCCTTAGCTGCGGGGACTCTCGAAGGCTCTCCCCCTACTTAGGGTGATCAGCAAACCTGAGCGATCGGAGGGCGCAGGTTCCTGGCACCCCTACAGTAACGGATTTTGTCCACAATGTAGGGGCGAACTGCGTTCGCCCAAAAGGTACATTATCAAAGCGCAAGTCCCCAAATGGCTAAGAACCCAAGAAAAGACCTATTTTGCCTGAGATTAAAGAAAAGTGAAAATGTTAAACAGGAAAAGGAAGTTTGGGAACCCTTGACAAAAATCGGACTTGCTCCCGGACTATCGCTGGATTTGAAAGGAGTTAAAGTGACTAAAAAGGTAATGATTTGACAATTTTTGTATAGGATTATACGCTGACGCTTGGGTAAAGTCTTTGTAAATGTTTGCCGTTGAAACTCAGGCATTAATGAATTTAATCCCCCATAAGTGTGCTAATTAGGGTTGGCTGAATAAATCTAAAAACCTTGTTGGATAAGGCTTTTAGGCTTTTTTTTCCTCAAAAAGTGCTGACCATTGGAGTGATCGGGGGTAAAATTTAGGTACTTTTTCCCTGAAAATTAGGTAATTGCCCACCTCAAAACTGGTAAAACCCCACACCCCACACCCCACACCCCACACCCTGCCCCCAGGAAAAACTTTTTCAGCAAACCCTAAATAGCTCTTTAGGTTTTGCGTCCGAGAAAATTAATAATCCGGGGATTAATTTCTTTTGACCAATGTTCTTGGGGATAGTGTTTTGCTTCCGCAAGGGAGATTAATTCCACTCCTGATTTAGTGGCTAATTTTTCGACAGTGACAGAAGATAACCAAGGATCGGCCATTCCCCAGACAAAAAGGATGGGTTTTTGAAATTTCTCTAAACCTGTCTCAATTTCTGCCATGGTTTTCGATAGATTTAAATTGCGAATCGTGGCCAGTAAAGCGCGACCCACTGCCGAAGTTTTTAGATAAGGTTGACGGAAAATAGCCAGATCTGCATCACTAATCACAAAACCGCTACCAGTTTCTAAAGTACGATCGACTAATAAGGGGTCTTGAGTCGCCATATCTCCTAGGAAAGGTAGCCCCCATTGTTTCATTATCCAGGGTAATTTAACATCCCTGGAGAGGGGAGTATTTAAGACGATCAAGCGCTCAATTTTAGCGGGATTTTCTAGGGCGTATTGTAAACCGACGGAGGCTAAAAAACCTTGCACAATTAGGGAGATTTTCGGCAATTGGAGAGCTTGAATAAAATCGGCCAAGGCTTGACAAAAAGCACTAGGTGTGTAAGGGAATTCCTTGGCATCGGGTTTAGCGGATAAACCGGAACCGATCCAATCGGGGGCAATAGCATTAATGTTATATTCTTCTAAACTGGTTAATAATTCCCGCCAAATATAGCTATGGGCGGGTAAACCATGCAGTAGGATTACGGGGATTGTCTCGGGTTGTTGAGCGGGGTTAACCTGTCGATAAAACCACTTGAGAGAGCCGACTTCGAGAAAATTTTCTAAAATAGTCATGGTTAACGGGGGATTAATCATCAATAACCATTGTCTAACGTCTAGGAACCGATCGCACCGGCAATTTTCCCCCCCTTGCAGTTATAGGGAGCTTGCGTCGAGACTTTGTGCTTCTCCGGGGGTTAAGGGCAAATGAAGACCGCATTCTTGTTTTAAACCCTTGAAACGGGTGTCTCGTTCGTTGCTATCATCGGCAGTTAAAGGCCGACTGGAGTGCCAATCGCCGACGGAGACATAACCCAGATCAAAATAGGGATGGTAGGGAAGATCGTATTTGGTCAGATACTCGTAGATGGTTTTGGCATTCCAGTCAAGGATCGGTAATATTTTGTAACGTTCGCCCTGTTGATTGACCCATTGGAGCGTTTTGCGGTGGTCGGTTTGGTCGCGACGCAAACCCGCTAACCAAGCGGTGGCCTTTAATTCCTTCAGGGCCCGTTGCATCGGTTCCACTTTGCGGATTTTGTCGTAGAGATTAAGGGAGTCCAGATCGTTATTTGACCACAATTTACCGTGGATTGCTTCCATGCGGGCGGGACTGAGGGGAGATTGATAAACTTTCAGGTTTAAATGGAGGCGTTGGCTTAAGTCTTCGGCAAATTGATAGGTTTCCGGGGGAAGATAGCCGGTATCGATCCAAATGACGGGAATATCGGGGATAATTGCGGTGACGAGGTGCAACATCACCGCCGCCTGAATGCCGAAACTGGTACTCATCACCAAACCTTCCCCAAAGGTGGCCGCGCCCCAAGCGACGATTTCTGCAGCGTCAGCGGAGTCAAAACGTTGATTAATTCTGGCGAGGTCGAGGGATAGAGGGTAGGAAAAAGACCGGTCGGCAGTGGCGATGAAGGCGGTTTCTAGGGCCTGTGGATGAGAATTAAGCAAGTGTAAATCTGGCATTCTGGCTAAGATTTAAGGTGTACAGTAGCGGCGGATACTGATAGAGTCCAATCTATCCCTGTGATTGGATTATAGCATTCAGTCATCGGCCCGCTCTAGCTATTTCTTTTCCCTTCCAGAGCCTGGTTATTCGATCGAGGATAAGGGAACTAACAGTCCTCAATTGTATCTTAATGACTGATTTCAGGATAATTAGACCCTCAGCCCCGCTACTGCTAGAAAAGTTACTATTTAGTAATTTTTTACTTTAAGTTAAGAAACTTATCTAAGGCTAGAACCATATTCGGCGGCCAACGGCGCACGCTTTTTACCCAGTCGAGGTCTTGATAGCGGGTATCCATGCCGACGGCGGCTACCCAATTGCTTTCCGCTTCTCCCTGTTGCCCTTGGGTCCATAAAACGGCGCTTAAGGCGGCCCTAACATCGGGGAACATGGGGTATTTGCGGGCAATATTCCGCATTTTTTGGACTGCTTCTGGATATCTGCCCAATTCGTACAGGGCCAGAGCCAGATTAGCTTGCGCCCAGGCAAAATTCGGGGCTAGTTGAGTGGCTTGGCGATAGTCTTTGACGGCGGCTTCCCAGTCCCCTAAACCGCCTTCGGCGTTGCCGCGATTGTTATAGGCAAAGGCATCATTGGGATCCAGTTCTAAAACTTTATTATAATCGGCGATCGCTTCTTGATATTTGCCTTCTCCTTCTAAAGCGGTGCCACGATTGAGGTAGGGATCGGGGGCATCGGGGGCAATGGCGATCGCTTGGTTAAAATCAGCGATCGCATCCTCTAATTTATTGAGACTAACTCTGGCATTGCCGCGATTACTCCAGACGGCGGGGTTAGTGGGGAATTTGGCGACTAATTCGGTCCAATAGCTTTCGGCCTGGGCGTAATCCCCTTTTTCTGTGGCTTCTAGGGCTTTTTCGGCGATAACTTCCCCTTCTCTAATCTGTTCTTCGCTAATAGTCGGGCTATCGGCATAGGCCGCTATGGGTAGGGCAAAAAAGAGCAATAGACTCAATACACAAGCGGTGATCCAACGCATAATTACTTCATAATTTGTTACTTAATCTTTTCTCAATCTACCCTACTTAGGTGAACTCTGCCCTAGATAGTCTTGATAGCCTAGTCGTTGAAGATTGCTTTGTTTTTCGAGGACGGAATCGGTGAGGGATTGACGATAGGCGATAACTTGCTCTAAAAGATCAGTATTACTGGTGGCGAGAATTTGAACCGCTAAAAGTCCGGCATTTTTGGCATTACCGATCGCCACCGTGGCCACGGGAATGCCTGCGGGCATCTGTACAATTGAATAGAGAGAGTCTAACCCTTGTAAAGTGCGCGTGACTACGGGAACTCCAATCACGGGTAAGGGGGTTAAAGATGCCACCATCCCGGGTAAATGGGCAGCGCCGCCGGCTCCGGCGATAATCACTTTTATTCCCCTATTATGAGCATTTTTGCCGTATTCAAACATTTTTTCGGGGGTACGATGGGCCGAGACAATGGCGACTTCGTGGCTAATCTGAAAGGCCGCTAAAACTGCGATCGCTTCTTTCATGGTGGGTAAGTCGGAATCACTGCCCATAATTACACCCACTAGGGGCGCTGCTGTCACCATAGTTGCTAGAAAATAATTTTGCTTTTTAATCTTATAGCAGGGTTTGTTATTTTGTCTTCAAACCCTACTGATCAGATTTCCCCTAAACTGCATCGGGATCGATGCCTAATTCTCGTAGTTTTTGGGCTAATTTTTCCTTAGCTTGTCGTTCCCTTTCTTTCTCTAAAAGAGCCTGTTCTTTTGCCTGTCGTTGCTGTAATTCCGCTTCTTGAGGAGTGGGGACTAATTGACCATCGGCGGTAAAATAACGCAGTTTACGGTCAAATATCCCTAAATATAATCCTAACTGTTCACTCCAGAGATAACCCTGTTCATTGGGAGAAATGGCTTGATATTGTCCCTCAATTAGTCTAAATCCTTGCAATTCTAACGTATTAGGATCAAACCAAAAATAATTAGGAGTGCGAAAGGTATTTTGATAGAGAGTTTTCTTGTTATTGCGGTCAATATTGGCCGTAGAATCGGAAAGAATCTCGACAATTACATCGGGATATTTACCCTGTTCTCCCCAGACTACCCAACTTTTGCGGGGACGCTTTTCGGTATCTAAAACCACAAAAAAATCGGGACCACAGAAATCGCGCTTTTTTAGTTGTTCCTCGTTGTAGTAGATGGTTAGATTTCCCGAAGTGTAATAATCACTCCTCTCGCGCCATAATAATTCTAGACAACTAAGGAGAATGATGATCTGTTGCAGGTGTAGATCACTTGCCAAGGGTGGTTCATCACTCCATAAATCTGTGGGGAGATAGGTGACATCTGGGATCATGTCTAGGGCTGTCATGACTTTTCCCGGTATTTTAGGATTGATTAATTGTAGCTTTTTCTCACTACTTTAGAGATGGTGCTGGGGGATTTTTGCCCCTAACTTAATCCTATACCTTGACCGATCGCCGTTTCTAAACTAAAGCCTGACTGCAAATAATGATGGGAATTGGTTGCTCCTCACCTTGCAAGCGACGGAGATCTAACCAGTCCCGCATCTCATGTTGGCTATATAATTTCTTCAGTTCGCTAAATAAAGCTTCTCCTGTCAGGCTACGGCGCTTAATCAGGTTTAACTCGCGCTTGAGTACAGTGGTAATCGGTTGGCGAAAGGCCTGTTCTAATAGGTTAACCTGCTTGCGGATTTCTTCATCCTGAGTGGTTTTGAACAGTAGTCCCAATTCTCGCAGGACGTAGCGCTGTGCTTGAGTCAGAGAACGGCTGTACTCCCGTTCAGATTGGCGGTGTTGGACTTCTTGGGCAAATTTAATCTTGACTTGCATGACTGCTTGGTTGTAATTTTTGGGCAGCGGCAGTGCTGCTTCTTCTGGGTTGGTTTTGAGCATTCCTAAAATGCGGGCAGTATCTTTTGATCTGATCTCTCCCCGTTCATCGAGCCAATATAATTGCTGGTAGCCCTTCCAATCTTTGCGGTTCGGATAAGAAGCTTCACAGAAGACAATTATGCCCTTATTGAGAGAAAAGCGAGCCGTTCGGATGCCATGAGGCAGGTTAGCTATCCGTTCGTATTCAGCCGGATTTTCTCGCTGGAGTTGTCTGAGAATTTCTTCGGCTTCATTGAGGTCGAGAAATTCTCCCTCATCTTCAAACAAACTTAATTGATGGCTGCTACTTTTTTCATAAATCGCATACATAGCCTCTTCGTTAAGCTGTTCCGTTGGGTCAAGAATTGCCGCATCCTCACCGATGGTTTCATGAATTTCTTGAATGCGGTTTTTGAGTTTTTGCCGTAATCCTAGATTCCGCTCCAATCCCGTCTCTGGGAGAAAATTAAAGCCGTAAACCACATCATTCTCGCTGCCAATCCGATCAATCCGACCAAACCTTTGAATAAGTCGGACGGGATTCCAATGCAGGTCATAATTAATAATCAGGTTGCCATCTTGTAGGTTTAAACCTTCGGCTAAAACATCGGTAGCAATTAAAGTTTTGATTTCCGACTCTCCCTGTTTTAATTTATAGTATTTGTTGGCTTTGGGGGCAAATCTTCCCACTACCCGCGCCTTATCTTTATCGCCACTGTAGATGACTTCTAGATCGTCTCGATCGCCGTTAGGATTGAGGTTTTGATACAAGTAATAGGCGGTATCAGCATACTGAGTAAAGATGAGGCACTTGCTATCTTGCAGCGGAGGTTTATTCAACCAGCTTTTAAGGGTTTGTAATTTAGCGTCTTTGTCTGGGGTAATTGGCTCAACTAAGTGCAAAATTTTCTCTAGCAATTGGATGTCATGCTCAAGATGTTTCTGCAATCTTGGGGCATCAAAATCAGCTAGATCATACTTCCCAGATGCCTGACGCAAAGCATCCATAATGTCTTGTTCTTCCCCATTGTTTGGCTCATAGAGAATTGCCTGAGCTTCTTCTCCGGCGGGGATAATTCCTTGGCGTAAAGCTTCTCGAAAGCGTTGATGGACTTGCAGTAATTTCTTAACAGTTTGTTGGAAGGCATAAACGCTAGATTCAAAGCGTTTGAATAACAGAACTCGCATCAGTCCTCTTAGATTTGCCCCCCCAGTTTGTAAACTGAGTAATGGTTCTTGTTTGCGCTTATTTGGTAATACATAATTTCCCAAACCATAACGAGCATAGCAAAGTTCATTTTTACGAGGGTTGGCCGGTTGCCGTTGGCGAGATTTCCCTAAATATTGGCGCAGTTCCTGGTAAAGTCCTTGATAGGTATCTTCAATACTATATTCAATGGTTTGTAGTTCTCTTTTGGGAAAAAACTGATGCTTACCACCCACAATAACGTAAGCGCGTTGATTTCCGTTTAAATAATCCTTGAAATTGTCTGCATCTACGGGTTTATGAGTCTTGGCATCAAAGCCGTACCAGCGTAAAATGTGGTTGCGAGTGCGCCGGATCAAGATGTTAGATAACAAGTCAGGTAACTGTTTTTCCCCTTTCTCTACTAATCTAAAATACTCTTTTAGATCGGGCGGATCTATGGGAAAATCTGTCTTATCATCTTGATGAAAAAGCTTAATCTGATGGTAAATATCCCAAGCACTTTTATTGCGAGGAGTTGCTGTCAGGAAACAGCATTGTCTCCCAGCTGCTAAAAAGGCTTCGACGATTTTATATCTTTGGGTTGCGGCATTCCGCAGGTTATGACTTTCATCAATTAAGATAAAATCTCGATCTTTGTATTTAAAATCTTCTAATAAAACTCTGATGCCACTGGTTTCATCTTCCCGCAGCAATCCCATCGATAAAACGCGGGCGTTAAGTTGATAAATTTCGTTGTAGCGTTCCCACATTTCCACCAGTGGCGCTGGACAAATAATTAAGGGGCGGGCTTTTTCCACTTGTTCAAAGCGTTTGACAATGGCAGCACCAATGAAGCTTTTTCCTAGTCCTACCACATCGGAAACAAAACAACCTCCATACTCGCGGATGAGTTTGATCGCTTGGTTAACTGCTACTTTTTGAAAGTCTGCTAGTTTCTCGGTAATTTCGTTATCTATCATCATTTCACTAGCAGTTTCTTCTGTCAATCGATCGCGCACGAGCATATAGAGAGTTTTCATATAGATGTCGTAGGGACGTACTGGCATCATCGCCCAAGACTGTTTTAAAGACTGCATCAGTGTTTCATCAAATTCTGTTGCTTCCTGCCAAAGTTGATTGAACCATTCTGTTAAACTGGCATGATTTTCATTACCGTGAACGATAACATTAAGTTCGGTATTGTGGGAAATTCCTGATAAAGTAAGGTTAGAAGAACCAACGATAGCAAGGCCTTTTTCTTGACGTTCCAAAGGTTGTCCCTGCTGGTTATAAATTGTCCCGTAGTCGAAGATATAGGCTTTAGCATGGAGTCGCCCTTTAGTATAAACTCGCACCTGAAGGCGTTTTTCTTCAATCATTTGAACCAGATTTTTTACTAAGGTTTCTGCTTCATCTGTTTGGTCCATTAGTTCGACGCTGGAACGAATATTGTCGGCGGTTTCTGTTGCCATCTGCTTGCGTTCTGTCCGTTTGGGGTATTCTTGTGCCTCTAGATGGTCTTTAATTAGTTCTAAGCGGCGGTAGCCTTCTGCTAATTGTTCGATGGTTTCCCTGTTGCTGGTGTTGCCAATTAGGAGGCGCATTTGTGGGATGGTGGCGAGACGAGGTGCGATCGCAGTAAAGCCGGAGAGGAAGAAGTAACCGACGGCAAAATGAGCGGCTTCTGAAGAGTGAAGAATTTGGTTGATGTTATCGACTAATTTTTGCTGGCGATTGTCGATGATGTCGTGGGTAGGCATAGTTCAATTTTTGAATTTTAGGGCTGTAACCAGTTTTCTATTACTAGATTAGAAATATTTTCAAAATGACGAGTATTATCGGTTACTAAAATATCCTGCCGAGAACGAGCAACGCTTGCGATTAAAGCATCTAACTGTCCTGTTGGTTTGCCAATTTTTCTAAGTTCAGATTGAATTTTGCCAAATTCGATTGCAGCTTGTTGTAATGTATCTAAGTTACGTTCTAGCTGAGTTGAGCAATAAACTCCTTTATATAGCTCCCCTAAGACTAAAGTGGACAGGTAAGATTCCTGATACTTAAGTCTAAAATGTGAAACGACCGTCAGATTCCCTTTGAGAATGGCAATACAGATGTTAGTATCCAGTAAATACATGAATTTTCGGCTTAATCATCGAATTTAATTTCCACACCTAGATCGGCATGGCGCTCTCGGTCAATTTCAGAAAATATATCATCGAGTTCTGGTTGATTTTTCCAGACTCCGATTGAGGTTTCAATTTGTTCCCATGATACTTTTTTAGAAATTAAATTATCGGGGATTTCTAGAGAAATTTTTACGCCATTAGGAAGAGATAAATCCTCTAATAGCTCAATAGTATTGCCTTTGATAATTCCTTGTACTTTCATAGTAGTTTAGGATAAAGCTTGCTCAACTAAGACGGCAGTTTCACGATCTAGAATAGAGAGAGTTTTCTGAATTAATTCAATCGGTAATTGTAATGCTTGATAAGTTGTTTTTTCCATCTTATTTTTACTCCTAATTAATGGCATATTCTGTGAATTTTCGTTTAAATGGAGAGTGAAATCCGATGACAATATCTGTTTTAGGAATTCCTAGTTCAACTAACTTTTCAGCTACTGAAATTTCTGTGTTGTTCTGTTGAATATAAACTTTGTTGTTAATAATATCTAAATGTAAAAGACATCCATAAATCCAATGATTATTATGCCAACCAACTTGTACTAATAAATAATGTTTTCTCAGATCGTCAAAGATTATTTCTAGGGAAATTTCACTAGACTGCTGAATTTTAGCTTGTTCTTCAATTAGGGATTTAACTAATTCACTGTAGTTGATTGCCATTCTACGATCTCCTCTCTGTGATATCCCTAGCTGGCATATCCTGATTTTAGCAGGTTTTCCTAATTTTAGCATCTTGTAACAATCTTAAGGTTCACAATCCATACAATGCCGCTACTCTCTCATCTGACGACTGGGTTATTTACCTCTATTTTAACAGATTCGCTGTGATGATTTCAGATACCCGACTTCTTTAATAATTCGGGTATCTAACCCCTTACAATCCATACAACGCCGCTACTCTCTCATCTATCTCTTTTTCCCATTCTTCACAGTTAACCCCTTTGGCATCTAAGCATTTTTGTACTAATTTGATGATGGGTTCTTTTTCAGATTCAGAAGCGAGAGGGATGGGAAGTGTTAACATATACTGTCGGAAAATTTGAAGACGACCTTTCTTTTCATCACTGGTTGTCCAACATTTGATTTTTAGCCAATCCCAAACAATGCTAGAATTTAATATTCCTAACAAATATAAATCAGATGAATTAATAAAATAAATTGAATTCAATAAATAAAAACTATCAGTATCTAATGTAAAACGAGATTCTTTGGCAATATCAGGATAAACAATCTTAGGTTTTTCAAATTCTGCATAGTAAGCCACATTGTCTTGGATTTCATACCATTGATAACTGCCCGGTTTACGTCCTCTTGATTCCCTGCTACTACTCTTAGGCATTAAATCTAATTTCCATTGCTCTAAATATTTTTTTATAGCCGGATAGTCGTTAATATTAATTCCCCTTCTTGTAAAAATCAACCATTTATTTTGATAATTAATCCGCCATTTACGCACATCATCACCCACAGCTAAAGGTTTAATAATTTCTGCACTTTTAGTATCTTTAGCAATTAATTCGGGAGCATCTCACTTACGCGATAAGTAATTATACTTAGCCTAAAAGCCACTCTTAATCGTGTCTTGGAACGAAATAGAGGCTTTTAAAGACTGCGTACATGGAGAATTAAAACAAGTTTTGCACCATCAATCACAAAAGCTTGATTAAAACCAGTTTTAATACCATAATAAATCTGTCCGTTAACATACTCACCTAAAGTAATACCGGCTGCTGCCATTTTCTGTAAACGGTTAGCAGAGGACGCATCAGTTAATAACCAATTTGCTCCCTTAATCGCATCTTTTGGTAAATTCTGTCCAGTTTTTTTAATAATAGCTAAGACATCCGGATAAGGTTCTTCTAAGGATTTAACTTGAGTAAAAATCGGTAAATTACTAATTTTACTACTCTTTTGAGAGATAAAAATCATTGGGAAAGTGGCTGCGGTTGCAAAAACTGGCAATTCACCAAAATCGGTAATACTTCTCACCTGACAAGTATCAGCGATATGCTCTCTTAACTTCTCCCCATACTTGGCTCGAAACCACTTATTAGAAGAAATAAAAGCTAACATTCCCCCGGTTTTAAGTAATTGTAAAGCTCTCGCATAAAAGAAACAATATAAATCCGATGTTCCTGTATAAACTTCCGGGAAAACCTGCTTTAAAGTTGGTTTTAAATCCTTAATCAATTCCTGTCTCACATAGGGGGGATTTGCTACCTGAATATCAAAACCTCCCTCCGCTAATACCTCGGCAAACTCCACCACCCAATCAAACCCTTTTGAGATAGCTTCCTTATCACTCGCAATCACAGAAGCACTGCCATGGGTTAATAAAGCAATCTGTTTCTTAACCTCATTAATCTCCTGTTCAAGACTTTGTTTATCACTGCCTAAATGCGCTCTTAAATACTTCGCTTTAGCTTCCCTAAATCGATGGATAAACTCCTCGCGCACCATCCCAGAACCTTGGGGATTAGGAGCAGTTAGACTATCTCCTGTTTCGATTTTAAACTTCAAATTCGGTAGCGGTGGCGGATTGTCTCCCTCATATTCAACCGCTAAGGAAAGCCATAACCTTAAGCGAGCAATATTAACCGCAAAAGGATCGATATCAACTCCATAGATATTAGTTTCAATAATCTCTAACTTGCGCTGATAAACCGTTTTGTAATCAATGCCTTTAGTGGCAAATAAACACTGACGCAAATCTAATAACTCATGCAACATTCCCAATAAATAAGCTCCACTTCCACAGGCAGGATCGCAGACTTTGACCTGTTTTAAGGTTTCTAAAACTGCCTCTGGATTCTTTAAGTTAATAGCATTATATTCGTCAACAAAAAGCTCAATCGCTTCTTTGTTTTCAGAAGTTAATTTACTGCTTAAATATCCCTTCAACGTCTCCCGACACATAAAAGAAACAATCGGTTTAGGTGTGTAATAACTGCCTGATTCATGTCTCCCCGTGACTAATTCCTCAAACACTTTTCCCAACATTTCTGGGTCCACTGCTACCTCCACATCAAGGGGTGTACTCTCAGTTACAGTGAAATTAAAATTACTAAAAAGGCCCTGTAAGATAACATCGATCGCCTGATCGGGTACTATTATATTAGGATTGCGGTCATCCTCATCTTGTTCAAATAATCCCCCATTAAGATAGGGAACTGTGCCAATTATTTGCCGAAGAAAACCACCGTTATTGATACCAATAATATCCGTTTGTTGGGGATTATTTAGTCCCGTAAAAAACAGATGAGTCAAGCGATTATGATAAAAGTTTTTGTCCGAGGTGCTGTTATCATTCTGATAATCCTGCCATAATGTTTCTAGATAGTCTGTTTGTTCGTTAAACTTCAGCCAACCTTTTTTCTGGATAAAAACAATAAACATCAGGCGATTAAATAGCTTCTGAGTAAATAGTCTTCTCTGGTCAGCATTAGGGATAGTTTTAGTAATTAATTGCTCAACTTTTTCAAAGACCGAGCGATACTGTTCAAAAAATTTCTTAGTAACTTTCTCAACATCAAAAGCTTCATCATGACGTTCCTGAATCGCTAAAGGAGACTCGGAACTAATATTATCTAAATCCAGTAAACTTAGGCGTTCTGTGGCGGTTCGTAACTGTTCCCCTGGACCCACTGTAATTCGACGCAATACTTGCCTTTTTTCTTGTTTGACATCATATTTAACATTGAGAAAATGCCACCGTTCTTGGTGGAAATCAGAGAAAATAAAGAGAGTGTAGGGATGGTTTTTTAGCAGTTGAGTGACGACAAGACGCTCTAAATTGAGCAGCAGTTGCTTAGAGTTGAGACGAGCATAAATAACCTGAAAATCTTCCCCCCCAGAAGCCAATAAAATTGGGTCTTCTGCTAATGCTTCTACTGCTTTATCCGGCCAATTGCGTCGGGACAGGGTTTGATTTTCTCGCTCGTAATTTAACTCAGACCAGAATAATTTTTTGAGCGCATCTAATCCTCTCAGGGATGAAAGAAGGTCATAAACTGACTGCCGAAGTTCAATATCACTCATAAGTTTTCTCACGACCTCTCATTTAGGTTTACTTTCTCTAAGTAGCTGATTATAAATCTCCCCTTAATCCCCCCTTGATAAGCTATCCATTAGTCAGATCTTTCTTAACATAAAATTTGACAAAAAGAGAAAAGTGTGCCAGATGGCTCAAGGGGGTTCTATGGGGGAACTAATTTGATGAGATAGTTTCCAAGTCTCGCTGATATCATGTAACCTTCGCAGTCCCAACCAAATAGTTTTAACACCAGGTTCACCGTCGCCTTTTCTACCTAAAAACCCCCTTTCGAGAAGCAATCATTCTGACCGCTTCTCGAAAGGAGGGCGGCTTTTCAGGTGGCGGACTCTTTTTATGAATAGTGGCACACAAAGATTGCCATTCATGTTCTTCCAAAAAACTTTCACAA
>SFCA01000079.1:0-5564 GCA_007095475.1 Microcystis aeruginosa Ma_QC_C_20070703_M131
GTCTTTTGACTACACCATAAATCAAATTCTCCTGCTTTAAAGCCATCAGTGAACTTGATTTTACGTCGATCATCTGATAGTTTGTAGCCCGTTAGTTTATACTCAACCGAACGGTTATGCTTTTTGAACCGAGGAAACCCCTTTTTTCCCGGTATCTTGGCATGACAATTCTGGTAAAACCGATTAATTGATTGCCAGGCTCTATCAGCAGCCGATTGACGTGCTTGTGAGTTTAATTTATTAACCCAAGGTGTCTCTTTATTGTTAGCTAGTACCGAGCAAAGTTTTTGGAGATCATTGCGGGTTGTACCCTTATGATCCATCCAATAACGAACACAAGAGTTACGCACAAACTGAGATGTTCTAATTGCTTCATCAAGCCGGTGATATTGCTCTAGTGTCCCGTTTTTTAGCTTTGCTTCTACGACTAGCATCTAACAATTCTCGACCATTGGTTAAGTAGATTATAACACAGTTTGTCCACAGATGGTGGAATTAAACCGATGCTCCGTTGCTGACCCTTCGACTTCGCTCAGGGTCATTGATATTCTGGTCGGATTTCATCCCCCGCTAATTTTTGTGAGTATCTTATCGAAAAATGTAGCGGGGGTATTCATCCGATATTTTAGGTAACTTAGGGAATGGGGGATAGGGATTAGGGGATAGGGGAAGTATTTTCAGTGAACAGTCAACAGTAATCAGTGAACTGAAAACTCACATCTGATAACCGATAACTGATTCAAGGCTGACGACCGACCACTGGCTGCTGCCCCTTGATGGCTAACGGCTAAAAATAATCTTCTCGATGGCATCTAGGGCGGTTTCTAGGTCATCGTTGACGATTTGAGCGGGGAATTCCCCGCTGGCGGCCAATTCTTCTCGGGCGCGCTCTAGACGACGGGCGATCGCTATTTCGCTATCTTTGCCCCGGTCGCGCAAACGACGTTCTAATTCCTCGAAACTGGGGGGTAGGATAAAGATTCTCCTCGCTTCGGGGAAGCTTTTACACACCTGTCTGGCCCCCTCTAATTCGATTTCTAGAATTACGGTCTGGCCTGTTGCTAATTGATCGGCGATCGCTGATTGGGGGGTCCCATAGTAGTTGCCTGCGTATTCGGCCGATTCAAGAAATTGTCCCGCTGCCATTTTCTCCTCGAAACTGGGACGGTCGAGAAAATAGTAATCTTTCCCCTCAATTTCACCCGGTCGAGGTGGGCGCGTAGTAGCGGATACGGACAGGTAGAGGTTAGGGAAACGAGTTAGTAAATGCCGTACTAGCGTACCCTTGCCCACACCGCTAGGGCCAGTAATGACGATTAATTGACCGGGTTGCATGGGGTTAATAACCTAGTTGCTACTATTAACAGGGGCTTCCTTGTTGACCACGAAACGGTGAGCCACGGTTTCTGGTTGAATGGCCGACAGCACTACATGACTAGAATCGGTGATGATCACCGCACGAGTCCGTCTTCCGTATGTAGCATCGATTAAACAGCCTTTATCCCGAGCATCACTGATGATGCGTTTGATAGGAGCCGATTCTGGGCTAACGATGGCGATAACCCGATTAGCGGAAACAATATTACCGAAGCCGATGTTGATCAGTTGTATATCCATAAGTTAACAAAGGTGCAGTCCTTTGTACAAAAGAGTGTGGAGGTATGATTACAATGTTATCGAGAAAGATTTAGCCTTACAACGCTAAAAATAACATTCTTAATCACATTTTAGTATTTTTTCAGGTTTTTTGCGATTTTAATTAAATTTGTTTACACGAGTCTCTATCTTAGGGAATAAAAAGGCAAAAGTCGGGAAAATTAGGGAATTTTGGGGGTGTGGGGTGTGGGGTGTAGGGTGTGGGGTGTGGGGAGAACAAAGCTGCCCCCTGACTCCTGACTCCTGACTCCTGACTCCTGAATCCTGAATCCTGAATCCTGATCACTGTTAAGAATGTCCCCGGCAATGGCATGATAATTATGGTAACTAATAAGTATTCTCTATCCTTGGTGGGTGCGTTAGACTATGGGTTTTGCTGATCTATCGATCGCTGATATTGCGGCAGAGTACGATCTGGCCGATGAATCTGTGTTGTCACTTTGCGACCAATTAGGCATCTCCTATAAAGATCGGCAGACTAATCTCGCCCTAGAAGATGCTAAAGCAATTATCTCACTGATTTTATCCCAACGCTCAGGAGTAACCGCCTCGAAAACGGAAACGTCCCCTTGACTTTATTCCCAACTGCGATCTTCTCGGTGTCCGTGATCACTTAGAATCGATCGACACCCTCCCAGAGGAGAAAATTTTTTAGTCACCTTAAAATTCCCTTTCTTGGAACAATTGCGAGTAGGAGAACAATGATCAAACGTTTGATTGTGGCAGCGATCGCTGTAGTCTTTTTTGTATTACAATTCAATCTTAACGGCGCTAGTGCCTTAGAACTCGATCAAGAAACCCTCACCATCACCCTCAATGACGCAGGGGAATCGGTGACTTTGACTTCTGAACAAGCGACGGAAGGACAGAAACTTTTTGTCGCCAATTGTACTAAGTGTCACCTGCAAGGTAAAACCAAAACTAATAACAATGTCAGTTTGGGTCTGGGTGATCTGGCAAAAGCGGAACCTCCCAGAGATAATCTGTTAGCATTGATTGATTATCTAGAACATCCCACCAGTTACGATGGTGAAGATGATCTGAGCGAATTGCATCCCAATGTTAGCCGTCCCGATGTCTTCCCAGAATTACGCAATCTGACCGAAGATGATGTGTATAACGTCGCTGCTTATATGTTGGTTGCTCCCCGTCTAGACGAGCGCTGGGGTGGTACAATTTACTTCTAAATTGCACTCCATATATTCCCCGATCCCTCTAGATTTCTAGGGGGATTTTTGATTAGACAGCAAATATTTGTAAAAATTCTTTGAGTTCATTTAATAAGCTTAGACACACTTAAGTTACATATCTTGATAATTCAAAAAACTCTCAACCGCTTATTCCTCCTGCCTTCTGCCTCCGTTCGGCAGTTCGGCGGTTCGGCTGAGATCACCGTCGAAGTCTGACTCCTAACCCCACCAACAAACTTTTTTAGCAAACCCTAAGTATAGAGGACAAGTTCAAAATGGGTATTGAAGACAACAACAGCAAAAAACTTGAACAATAAAAACTAGAACAGCTAGAGATGGGGGTCAACCCATCCCCAAACTAGACAATTATGCTATTCTTTTTTATACATCACCTCCACCACGGTATGTACGTTACCTCTGGGATGAAAATCCCCCTTAATTTTCATCTGCAAGGGTTCGCAAGCGGCCACCAAATCATCTAAAATTTGGTTAATTGCTTCTTCGTGGGAAATATAACGATCGCGATAACTATTAATATAAAGTTTAATCGCCTTTAATTCCATCACCTTTTGATCGGGAACGTAGCTAAGATAAATAGTGGCAAAATCGGGATAACCGGAAAAGGGACACTTACAGGTATATTCCGGCAGAGTGATCTGAATATCATAATTTCTGCCGGGGCGTGGATTGGGGAAAGTAATTAATGTTCCTTCGGCAATTTCTCTTTCCCCGTACTTAACTTCAATTTTTTCGGAAGACTGAACCATATTTTTTTCCTAACTAGACACTGTTTCCTATCATAGCTGGAATATTCTCTCAAGAGGTGTTAGCGAATCAAGAGATGAATAGTAACTCCTGCATCCTCTTGGCAAGTTAGCTTAGTCCTAGGTTGAAAGAAGGCCGAGAAGACAATTCAGACTGAAAATCAGCCAGTCCCAATTTTCAGGTAAAAAATGCTCTATGATTAACCCTAAAGATACTGTAAAACTAGTTTCATGCTCTCCGAGATTAAAAACATAGCCGAGAGTCTCGCACCCCGATTAGTGGAGATTCGCCGCCACATTCACGCGAATCCAGAGTTAAGCGGGCAAGAATATCAAACTGCCGCCTATATTGCTGGGGTTTTGTCTTCCTGTGGTCTATCGGTGCAGGAAGCGGTGGGAAAAACGGGAGTTAAGGGAGAATTGGCGGGAAAAGGCAGTGATCGAAGGATTTTAGCCATCCGGGCCGATATGGATGCCCTACCAATCCAAGAAAAGACCGATTTAGACTTTGCTTCCCGTAAACCGGGGATTATGCACGCCTGCGGTCACGATGTTCATGCTACCGTCGGTTTAGGGGTGGCGATGGTGCTTTCCCGTCTCTCGGAACCTTTGGGGGGAAAAATACGCTTTCTGTTTCAACCAGCAGAGGAAATCGCCCAGGGGGCCAGTTGGATGATCCGGGAGGGGGTGATGCGGGATGTCAGCGCCGTTTTCGGGCTGCACGTTTTCCCCTCGATTCCGGCCCGATCGATCGGAGTTCGTTACGGGGCCTTAACTGCAGCTGCCGACGATCTGGAGATTTTTATTCAAGGGGAATCCGGCCACGGAGCCCGGCCCCACGAGGCGATCGATGCTATCTGGATCGCCTCGCAAGTAATCACCACCTTGCAACAGGCAATTAGTCGGACTCAAAACCCTTTGCGTCCCATTGTCCTCACCATCGGGCAGATTAGCGGTGGTCGCGCCCCCAACGTCATCGCCGATCAGGTACGCATGGCGGGAACTGTGCGATCGCTGCACCCAGAAACCCACGCCCATCTCCCAGAATGGATCGAGAGTTTGGTCACGAATGTCTGTAGCACATATGACGCTAAATGTCAAGTAAATTATCGTCGGGGCGTGCCATCGGTGCAAAATGACCAATTTTTAACCCGGTTAGTCGAAGAAGCTGGTTTAGAAGCTTGGGGACAGGATCGGGTTCTAATTCTCTCGGAACCTTCCATGGGGGCCGAGGATTTTTCCCTTTATTTGCAACAGGCCCCTGGTACAATGTTCCGTCTGGGAGTGGGTTCTCCTAACCTCCTCAATCCCCCCCTTCACCATCCGGAATTTTTAGTGGATGAGTCGGCAATTCTGACGGGAGTGATTACTTTAGCCTACGCAGCCTATAAATATTGGCAAAGGGAAGATTAAGTGGGTGGGTGAAATTAAATATAAGATGAACGTAGCGACTGTCTTGATTGTCAAGGGGGAACGCCAATTCAAAAATGAAACGCATCAACCTCAAGAGTTGACAAAGAAAGGCTCCTCAGGTACTGTCTGATCATTAACAAAAACAAATCAGACCCAAAAACGAAGCCTCCAAAATATTAACATAGAACCAAGAAACTTGCTCTACAAACTTAGTCAAGAGGGAAATTTATCTCAACGGCAAATTGCCGTCTGGCTCGGATGTCATCAAAGCACAATATCGCGAGAATTAAGAAGGAATCAAAGTTGCCTCGGCTGCTATCTACCTGACACAGCACAAGCTGAAAGCGAGACGCGCACCAAAAATGCCAAACAACCCTTTAAAAATGTCAGCGAGTCGGCCTTAGAGTTGGTGAAAAAAGGATTGAAAGATTATCATAGTCCGGAACAAATAGCCGGTCGTCTGAAAAGAGCCAGTCAAGAATCGCTCAGTCACGAAACCATCTATCAAATGATCGATCAGAACTACCCTTGACTGTGGAAA
>SFCA01000008.1:0-33177 GCA_007095475.1 Microcystis aeruginosa Ma_QC_C_20070703_M131
AAAATCGGGACCACGGCAGAATTCTGACTTTTTCTGGTTAGGACTGTAATAAATGGTTAAATTGCCGGCGGCAAAATAATCTTCTCGCTCGCGCCACCACCATTCTAAACACTGAATTAGTAAAATAATTTGTTGTAGATGTAGGTTACTTTCCAAAGGGGGTTCATCACTCCAAAATTCGCCTTCTGGGAAGATTATCTCAGGGTTTACATGGGACTCGACTAGGGGTAAGCTTTGAGCGATAGTCATGGTTTGTCCAACAGAGATAGGTTGATAATTAATTATAAACTATCGATAACTTTTTGTCGGCAATGATTAAGTTATTAAACAAAATCCGAGAATAAAATTCCCTTTTTAAGAATAGTTAATTTATCATCTAATTTTTCTGAATGATCCGCTAATCTCTCAATTAATTCGTCTAAAATGACGTTTAAATGATTCAGTGTTTTTACTTGAAATGTTTTATAAATATCTCGTCCTAACAAATAGATACTTGCATTAGTCAAAGCAATATCTTCCTTAGCAAGCTCGTCACTCAGTTCAGCAAAAACTCGTTCATAATCTTCATATTTTGAGAGAATAAAGTCTATATCATCTAAATCTTTTTTATCTCGCCGATCTGACCAAGCAAAAAGCTTAAGAACAATAAAGGCTGCGATATTAATTGCCCTGATCTCAAAATTTCCAATATTAATTGTTTCAGCAGACGATAAAGCTTCTGCCAATCCTAAAACATTCATGGACTTTTCACTATCAGGCCAAGTAATTTTTTCCTCTGGTTTAGCAATTTCGCCAAAAGGTATAATATCAATCTCAATTTGAGTCTCGATATGTATAAATAAATTTGTGTGAAGTCTTAGTTGCTTGAAAAAGAGGTGTATTTCCCTCAATCAGAGCTGCTTGCAACTGTCGATAAATTTCCCAACTATCGACTGATATAGCCACATCCCAATCCTTGGTTCCTCGTCCTTCTCCAAATTTTTGATCAAAGATTAATATCCTCGCACCACCACCAACTAAAACTATCGGTAAATCGAAGGTGCTAATAATAGTAAAGAGATCAGATAAAGCTTGTTTTTCTTGAGAACCAATCATTTTTTTCTGCTACTTCTTTAATATATTGATTATAGAGCAATTGAGCGGTTTCTTTTAAGCGACTATTGCCTGTCCATAATAATTCAGCATGGATGAGTAATGGATGGGCAAAATTATCGAGGTTTTCCCGATCATTATCAAAGCATTTGAGAAAAAAGATAGTTCCTTCCTGATCAGGTTTTAACTTCATTTTGATGGCTATTTTAATCAGATTACTATCATCCTTAAGATGCAGAGTTGCCCCGAGAGGACGCAGATAATTTATCAGAATTGACGCAGCTAGTTCACCACCAATTAAATAATTGAACTCTTGAGCGTTTTTTTGTAATTCTATGGCTAGATCTGAGAAATTTTTTTTATCCACTGAGCTAAAGTTTCCCAGCAGAAGTTTTGCTCTTAATGTTTCATTATATCCTAACTCCCAACGCTCCATTAACCTGAGATAGTCTATAATTTCATATCTTTTCTTTTGTTGTCTAATATATCCTAATTTTTCGAGTTTCTTGAGACTATTTTTTACGGTTTTAGTAGTGATATTGGCAAGATTAGCAATGGTATCCTCAAAATTATCTGTGACTAACATAAGTTGAGGATATTTGAGCAAAATATACATAACTTGTAACGTGGCTACAGTAATATCTAAGGATGTATAGTCCTTGTTTTTAGTAACTGGCCGACGCACCACTACATAAAGCTCTGGACTATTTAGATAAATGCTACCATCCACATCAATAAATTCAAGATTACTTGCTATAAATTGCTCAACAATTAAGCTAGATAAACCCTGGGTAATTAGTAAAGGTCTTTGATTTTCTGGTAATCGTTGACCCAAGTTGACAAAATATTCTATCACCGATTCAACTAGATCATGATTTAATCCTGTTTTAATTTCGCAAACATAATTAATGGTAGCATGATCGGTCTGAATAATTAACTTTCCGTCAGCCAAGAATTTACCAGATATATAGGGTTCATCTTGAATAGTTGCCTGAAAATTAGGCAGGGATTCCAGACAGGTCAAACATTTATTAAATAGGGGATGTTTGGGATACATAAGCAATAGAAAGTTACTTTTTCTCTAAAATTAGTAAATATTCGGATTTCATGCCATCAGGATTTTTATTCTTGCGAGATTTGAATAATTGTCTGGTTTTAATTCTATCCTCAAAGACGGTATCAAAAATAAAGCCATTTTCCTGAAAATATTCCTTTAATATTCGCCAAGTTTCTACTTCCACTCCATCCACTTTCGGATTACCGACAAAAATACAAGCTTTCCCAGCTTGTTTTAATTTTCTGGTGGCATTTTCTAAAGCGTTGATGGTGTGACAAAAGTAGGAATCGAGTATTTTATGTAAATTCTCTTTTTCTAAACTCTCTCTCACTTGATTTAAGGTTTTGGTTTCGATTAATCTGGTAGCCTGTCGGTAGGGAATTTCTAGCTTAGAGATTTTTTGTACTTCTTTTTCTGTATATCCTAACCAATATAAATCTAGTTTTGCTGTTCTGATATATTCCTGTGCTTGCAGATAGGGGGGTGAACTAATTAAACAATCTAACTCTAGATTTTGCTCGATCTCAAAAGTGGCACTATCTACTCCCCCATAAAAAAGCACCTGATTATAATTATGCCAAGTTACGGTAATATATTGATTGACGCTGGTTAAAGTTTCAAAACTCATCTCTTTAATCGTTCGTTTTAATTCCTCTTGCCAATCTCTTTGTAATAGTTCTTGTATATCTGATTTTTTGTATTTCGATTGAAATAATTTTGGTTTGGTATGTTCTGCATAGGAAAACTGTTTACTAACTTTCACTAAAACTGCTTGAATGATCTGGGAATACAAATCAGGTTCTAGATTTTTTTGACCGGCCCAAAGTTTCTGCAAAACTGCTAAAATCTCCTCTGGATACCAATAGTTTAAATTTGACCACTGAGGGATAAATTTATCCTTGCTGGCAAAAACTTCTAAGATTTTTTTATCTAACTCTGAGTAACTCAATGGTTCTTGGTATTCTGTAATCTTAATCGGGATAATATGGTTTAAAAGATAATTCAGGTCAGTTAAAACCGCATTTCTTTGACAAAGTTTAGCCTCTAAACCCACCGTACCCGAACCAGCAAAAGGATCGATAATCCAATCATCCTTTTTACTGTAATTATCAAGACAAAATCTCACCACTTGGGGAATAAATTTGGCAGGATAATAATAGATGCCGTGGGTTAGATAACTGGTGCTGGTGATTTCTGGTACTAAATCTCGAAAGGAAACTAATCGCGGGGTTCCCCGATTAAATTCTTCGAGATGATTAAAAGTAAAAAGTTCTAGCTGCATGATTCGGCTATCAATTCTCCCTAGGGTGGACTGACCAATTAAAATAAAGATTAAAACCTTAGTTGATCAATATTCTAACTTATCGTCCCCTAACCTAACCGAGAACTCAGCTTTTTTACTTTTTAGTTTTTACTTTTTACTTAACGTGATATACTGCCAGAGGAAAAAATGACGTTTTAATTAGTCTGCGTGAATAGCCAATCCTCGACAATTATAGAACAGGTTAGAGTCCTTGACCCTCTGACAGAAACCGATCGCATTGCCGATGTCTGGATTGAGGAGGGGGTGATTAAAGCGATCGAATCTCAGCTTCCCCCAAGAGAAAATAGTCACTATATTTCCGGTCAAAACTGTATTTTTGCTCCCGGATTAGTCGATCTCTACAGTCATTCCGGGGAACCCGGCCATGAAGACCGAGAAACCCTCGCATCTTTGCTCAAAGCGGCCACGGCCGGAGGCTGCACCCGGGTGGCAATTCTCCCCAATACTCTCCCCCCCCTCGATCACCCCGCACTCATTAGCACATTACAGCAAAAAAGTCAAGGGTTTTTTGACTCAAAATCGACTCGTCTGCATTTTTGGGCAAGTCTCACCCTAGGAAGACAAGGGCAAAAAATGACCGAATTAGCTGATTTAATGCCTGTAGCGGTGGGTTTTACCGATAATCGCAGTCTGGAAGATTTGGGACTGTTGCGGTGCTTACTGGAGTACCTAAAACCCTTCGGTCAAAATATTGCCCTTTCCCCCGTAAATCAGCAATTAAAGGGTAATGGAGTGATGCGCGAGGGAGAAACCTCGATTCGCTTCGGTTTACCGGGGGATCCTGCTATTTCCGAAAGTGCTGCTTTAGCCACAATTTTAGAAATCGTCGGCGAAATTAATACACCTGTTCACCTAATGCGAATTTCTACCCGTCGAGGAGTGGAATTAATTCGCGAGGCAAAAATGCGGGGATTGCCGATAACCGCTAGTGTGACCTGGTTGCATCTCCTCTTAAATACAGGATCGATCGCCAGCTACCATCCCAGTTTACACCTCGCTCCCCCCTTGGGCAAGGAAAGCGATCGCAAGGCGTTAATTGCGGCAATTAAAGAGGGAATTATCGATGCAATCGCGATCGATCATCGTCCCTATACCTACGAAGAAAAAACCGTCTCTTTTGCAGAAGCACCCCCCGGCGCGATCGGGTTAGAATTAGCTTTACCGCTACTCTGGGAAAAATTAGTAATAACTGGGCAATTATCAGCTTTACAATTATGGCAAGCGCTTAGTCTCAATCCCTGTCATTGTTTACAACAAAAACCGGCATCTCTCAACCCCGGCAATCCCGCGGAAGCGATTCTTTTTCATCCCCAAGCAAGCTGGAAAGTAACGGCAAATAATCTTCACTCCCTCAGTCATAATACTTTCTGGTTAAATCAAACCATTACGGGAAAAGTGTTAGAAATGTGGAATTTTTAAAGGGTGGCCAATTTCTATCTTGAGACTCTCCTAGTTTTTTGGATAATGATCAGCTAGAATTCTAGAGAGAGCTAGAGTAATGACATGGAAAAAGAACTGGTATCGGAAAAGCGCGGTTATCTGCTTCGCACGGTGGCAGAAGCTAAAGAAATTGTCCTTAATTGGTTGCGGGAAATAAATTTAGTTAATGCGCTCAAATTAGGTTTACCAGAAGTGGATGACAGGCATCATATTTGGCGAATTCCTTTATGTAATGAACAGAAAAAAACCGTTGGTGAAGTGGTGATCGATGCCTACACCACCGAGATTTTGTTAGATAAAACAACTCGGACTGAAATTATTATCGCTCGTCTGTTAAAACAGGATGAATCTAAATTAGAAAACCGCAAGAAAAACAAAAAAGAATACAAGCTTTCCTCTCTGAGAAATACGATCGGATTTGGTGATTGTGGCGAACTTTTGGAGGAAATGCCCACAGAAAGTGTTGATTTAATCTTTACCTCACCACCCTATTTTAATGCTCGCCCGGAATATTCAGAATTTGAAGAATACGAAAGCTATCTATTGAAGCTGCGACAGGTAATCAGAAAATGTCATCGAGTTTTGAGTGAAGGACGTTTTTTTGTCATTAATATTTCTCCCGTGCTGTTGCGTCGTGCTTCCCGTAATCAAGCTTCTAAACGCATTGCTGTTCCCTTTGATTTGCATCAAATTTTTGTTGAGGAAGGTTACGATTTTATTGATGATATTATTTGGCTAAAACCAGAGGGAGCAGGGTGGGCAACTGGTAGAGGGCGCAGATTTGCCGCCGATCGCAATCCTCTCCAATACAAAACTGTGCCGGTGACTGAATACGTTTTAGTCTATCGTAAACACACGGATTTACTCATCGATTGGCATATTCGCAATCATCCTGATCAAGAAGTAGTAAAAGCCTCAAAAATTGCCGATGGTTATGAACGTACTAATGTCTGGAAAATTAACCCAATCACTAACTCAAAACATCCCGCCGCTTTTCCTGTCGAATTGGCAGAAAAGGTGATTACCTATTACTCTTTTAAAGGTGATGTGGTTTTAGATCCCTTTGCCGGTTCAGGAACCGTGGGACTGGCGGCCACTTCTTTAGATAGACGTTTTGTTTTATTCGAGAGTAATTTTAATTATATTGAACTGATGCAACAAACAATTCCTCGATGGAAAAATGTTAAGTTTTCATCTATTCTCTGGCTAAACTGCCAGCCATCTAAACTATCACCGGAAGAAATTGAGATTCAATGGGAGCCTATCGATGACAACAGTAGTTTAATACTTTGATCTAGTCCTACCTATTCCTCAATTTCTCTAGCTAGACGGTATTTCATCTTGACAAACAGGAGAAATTCTTGGCCGCTAAACTTATCACTATCGATCGATGCTGCTGTCTTGGCAAATACCCGCACCGCTTATATTTAGCGGTTGCGAACAATCTGTCCCAATTCAGGCGTCCCCGGCTTTCTTGGACAAAGTTTTCTTAAAATTAATTCTACAAGAGGTGGGGAAATTTTTCGATCATGATCCTGATTACAGACCAAATTTACCAGTGTATTTTCACCCACGCAGAATCAACCTATCCCGAAGAATGTTGCGGGTTACTCTTAGGAAAAATTAGCGAAACAGCAGCCCAAGTGATCACCGTGCAAGCAACGGAAAATAACTGGTCAGGCAATAGGAAAAACCGCTTTAGTATTGCCCCAGAAGTGCTTTTACAAGCTCAAAAATCGGCGCGGGAAAACCAGCTAGAAATTATCGGTATCTATCATTCCCATCCCGATCATGCCGCCATTCCCTCGGAAATTGATCGCCAATTAGCCTGGTCAGGATATACTTATTTAATTATCTCCGTAGTTTCAGGACGAGCGATCGATTTACAGGCTTGGCGACTGGACGAAGGCGAACAATTTCAACCGGTAAAAATATTGTAGTCTTGTGGGAAATACCAAACAGCCTTAAGGGGATTCTCCCCGTTGGCAACCCTAATCCCGCGATAATTAGAGGCAACATCGATGATGACTAGCGCTTCCCCTGCTTTCCACCCACCCGCAATTGATTTAATCGGGATAGGTCCAGAGGAGACCGGTTTTAGCCAACCTCGTTTTTCCCCCGCTCCTTCCGGGGTAAAAGTGCAATGGCATGGACGATTATTATGGCTAGGAATAGGTTGCATCCGTGGAACGGAGAAAGCAGTTATAGATAGGGCAATTAGGGATGTTTTTAAGCGTTATCACCTCTCTTTAGCCGCTATTGCCGGTATAGCCACCCTTGACATCAAAGCTGATGAACGGGGTTTAATTGCCTACTGTCAGGAGAAAGGATTGCCCCTAAAAACCTTTACTGCCGAGGAGTTGAGAGGTATTAATGTCCCCAATCCCTCAGCCATTGTCAACAGGGAAGGGGGAACCCCTAGCGTCGCTGAAGCTGCCGCTTTAAAAATGGGCGAGACTTTGCTAGTAAGCAAGCAAATAGAAGCAAAATCGGTGACGGTGGCAGTTTCTTTGGCAGCAAGGAAATATAGAGGATAACAAATCGATGCTTAAACAGATTTTATTTCTTAGTAATGGTCATGGTGAGGATTTAAATGCCAGTTTAATTCTGGGGGAATTACAAAAAATTCAGCCCCAATTATCTATAGCTGCTCTGCCTTTAGTGGGAGAGGGAAAAGCTTATCAAAAATTGCCAGTACCGATTATTGCCCCCACTGCCACTATGCCATCGGGGGGAATTATTTATACCAATCCTTTTAATTGGATTAAAGATATTGGGGCGGGATTAATTGGTCTAACTATTAAACAAATTCGGGCAGCTTTTAAAGTTAGCAAAGATTGTGATTTATTGATAGCAGTGGGGGATATCGTACCGATTGCGATCGCTCGTTTAACTGGTCGTCCCTTTGTGGCTTTTATTGTTTCTACTTCCAGTTACTACGAAGGTACAATTAAATTACCTTTACTCACAGAATTATGTTTAAGATCGGATAAGTGTTTGCGGGTTTTTACTAGAGATAAATATACAGCAACAGATTTACAAAATCGGGGTATTAAAAAAGCAATTTTTGCTGGTTATCCAATTATGGATGTCTTAACACCAACGGGTAAAGATTTAGAATTAGATAGTCAAATTCCCATGATTGCTTTATTAGCGGGGAGTCGTTTACCCGAAGCTTTAAGTAATTTAGCTCTACAGTTACAAGTCTGTGAGGAAATAGTTAAAATTAAACCGATGCAGTTTCGGGCTGCTATCGTTCCTAGCATCAGAGAAACCGACTTAGAAAATTTAGCTAAACAAGAGGGATGGCACTATTTAGGAGTGGGAAAATTAGAGAAAAATGGGGCTAAGGTGTGCTGTTATCGTGATGCTTTTGCCGATATTTTACACCATTGTGACGCCTGTTTAGCCATGGCGGGGACCGCAGTAGAACAAGCGGTAGGATTAGGAAAACCCGTCCTACAAATACCCGGGTTCGGTCCCCAATTTACCTACCCTTTTGCTGAGGCACAAATGCGCTTATTAGGGGAATCGGTGATAACTATTGGACAAAAACCCACGCAGGTAAATTTATTTAAAAATGCCGCGGTTAAAATTATCGATATTTTGGCAGATTCCCGTTATTTATACAGATGTTTAGAGAATGGCAAAATTAGAGTGGGAGAATCCGGAGGTAGCAGAAGTATTGCCGAAGAAATTTATATAAATCTAGGGTGTTAGCGGAGCGTAACGCAGCTGAAAATTAACTCAATTACTTTTTCATTAAACATCGTCATTTTCCTGGACAGATAAAAACTCAGCCACTGTTTGATTAAAAGTTTCAGGTTCTCCTAAAAATGCCCAATGATTACCCGGTATCTTTTTAATCTCTAGAGAAGTTAAATACTTTTTATAGGATTGGATTTGCCAAGCAGTGCGATTTAATCCCTGTTGGGGAAGGATTAATAAACTGGGAATATCTAAAGTTTTAGTTAATCCAGCAAACCCCATGACATCCTCAAAAATTTCCTGGCGTGCCGATAAAGTAAATTTACTACTCCAACTGCCATCAGCTTTTTGTTCAATGGCATTTTTAAACACCTCTTGCTGTAAATTTGACCAACCTTTATATTGTTTTAATTGACGAGCAATCGCTTCTATGCTCTGATAACTATCAAAGGAGCGAGTAATCTTTAAAAAGGGCAAAACTTGATAGAGAATTGGAAAAGTTATCCTAATCCAATTAGGCATTTTATCGATAAAAAAGGGATCGACTAAAATTAAACTCTTAAATACTTCTGGCTGTTGAGTTGCCCAAATCGCCGCTATTTTAGCACTCCAAGAATGACCTAAAATATGTGCTTGCGTCCAACCTAAATGATTAATTAAAGCCCTTAAATCGCCGATATAATCCTGAAAGTGATAACCGGTTGCCGGTTTACTGCTTTCCCCATGTCCCCGCAAATCTGGGGCAATAACTTGATAATTTGAGCTTAAATAATCGCCCAAACTTGACCAAACCAAAGCATGATCTGCTAGGCCGTGCAATAATAATAGAGGCATACCTCGATCGCTCCATTGTAAATAGGAAATTTCCATCGAGTTATTGCTAAAAGTCTGGCGTTGTGGCATAAATTCTCGGCTGATTTTTACTCTATAATTTAAATATCACTTAATAAAACTTCAGACAATGGCGCGACAATCTCCGATCACTGCGACTAGCTTAGAACAATTGTCTTGGACATGGCAAGGTCACACCATCCCCTACACTGTGCGGGGAGAAGGACAACCGCTAGTATTAATTCACGGTTTTGGGGCATCTATCGGTCATTGGCGCAAAAATATCCCCGTTTTAGCGGAAAATGGCTATCAAGTCTATGCGCTAGATCTCTTGGGATTTGGAGGTGCGGATAAGCCCGCTTTAGATTATAGTCTCAACCTTTGGCAGCGGCAAATACAAGACTTTTGGTGCGAAAAAATCGAGAAACCGACAGTATTTATCGGTAATTCTATCGGGGGACTGATTACCTTAATGCTGATGGCAGAATCTCCCGAAATCACTGCTGGAGGAGTAATTATTAACTGTGCTGGAGGATTAAACCATCGTCCCGAAGAATTAAATTTCCCTTTGCGTTTAATCATGGCTGCCTTTACCGGTTTAGTTAGTTCTCCCGTGACAGGAAAGTTTATTTTTGAACAGGTAAGACAGAAAAATCGCATCCGTAACACCTTAAAACAGGTTTATCGCGACCATACCGCGATTACCGAGGAATTAGTCGAAATTCTCTATCAACCCTCCTGTGATGCCGGTGCGCGGGAAGTGTTTGCATCGGTGTTGACAGCACCCCCTGGACCATCGACCCAGGAATTATTACCGCAAATCGATCGCCCTTTATTGGTACTCTGGGGAGAGGATGACCCTTGGACACCGATCGCTGGTTCGGTAATTTACCAAGAAAGAGCTAAAATGGGAAATAATACCCAATTTTATCCGATTGCCAAAGCTGGTCACTGTCCCCACGATGAACATCCCGAAAAAGTTAATCAATTAATTTTGAGTTGGCTGTCGGAAATAGAGACAAAAGTTGGGGTTGAGGGATAATTTTTCTGGCCCCCAAAGGTGAATTTAATGATTTTTTCGGGCAGTTTTTCCATGGGTGAGAAATCAATGAACTTAAGTAGGGTTTGCTGAAAAAGTTTCTCGTGGGGGCAGGGTGTGGGGTGTGAGACTTCGACGGTGAGCCTGTCGAACCGCCGAACCGCCGAACGGAGGCAGGAGTTTCAGGCTTTGTTGCCCTCTTTTTTTTTTACTAACTATGTACTATAAGAAGGATAATGCCAAGTTTTTGAAGGTCTCAATCCTATTTTCGCAGCACTAACATTGGATTTTAACAGATCAAAAGTTTTATTTTAAAAGGGTTTTACGATTATTCAGCCAGCCCTATTTAGTTGGTTGATTACCTTGGTTCGCCGTGGAGGGTTTCGGACGGTTCCCCAAGCTCGGCGTTTATGGGCTAACCAAGTTGACACGATTTTTGCCTTACTTTTATCATTCATAATTCACAATTCATAATTTATAATTCAGATCACAAAATATCTTTTCTTTTTTGCAACCAATAGGTAAGGAGAAAATAAATAAGGGAATGAAGAATTAATACTCCCCAATTCAATAACAAGTTATTGATAGATAATTGATAAACTTGATTGACATCCTCAAAGGGTAAAGGGAAATTAAAAGTATTTTGTTCTTGCGCTTCTGCAATCATATCTTCCACTTCTACTAATACCCCGTAGGCAGCAATTGACCAGCGACTAATCATCAACCATGATAGATATTTTCCCAGACCTTCTAAGCTAAATAATACCCCTGCAAAGATAATCTGAGGAATTAAAATTAAAGGTAAGGCACTATTGGCTTGAGTGATATTACTAACGCCGGCAGAAATTAATAAACCAAGATTAATCGCCGCAAATATAGTTAAAAATGTGGTAACAAAACAGCCAGTTAACCAGGTCATTAATTCTGGTTGCGGGTCAGTAAATCCCCAAAATATCACGCAGGTAATTACAATTGTTTGCAGAAAAGCTAAGGCTGCTAAAACCAGAATTTTTGAGAATAAATAGGGTAATAATCCCAGATTAACTAATCTTTCTCGCTGATAAATTGCTGATTCTTTGACAATTTCCTGTAGGGAACAGGCAAAACCTACCCACAATTGTGCGCAGGTAAAAACAAAGAGAGTTTTTAAGGCTAAAGGTGCCGATTGGATAGCCTGATCAAAACTGGGATTATCTCCCAAAAATAAAGGATGTTTGCCCCCTAAAACCATGGCCATTAAGAAAATTCCGATCGGGGCGGTTAATAGGTATAAAATTAAACTAACCCGATCGCGGATAATTAACTGGCTATAGCGTTGACATAAAACCTGTAGTTGTGGCCAAAAAGACTGTTGAACCTGTTGCGGTTTACTATGATTTTGCTGAAATATTTTACCGATTCTTGCTTCAATATTATTTTTGTAGTAGTCGGATTGTTGGAAACGTTGGCATTCTTGCTCAACTTTTTCCCTAGTTTCCAGATGAATATAAATATCGGCAAAATCCCCCTGAGGTAAAGAGAAAAAATTTAAGGCCTCCCCCGGAGAACCGAAATAACATAAATTGCCCCCTTGACCAAGAAAAACTAATCGATCGCAGAGATTGATATTATTAGTAGCATGGGTGACTAGGAGAATTGTTCTGCCTTCTTTGGCCAATTTTGCCAGCAATTCCATCATCTTTTTATCTAAACCGGGGTCTAATCCCGAGGTGGGTTCATCTAAAAAGAATAATTTGGGATTGGCTAATAATTCTACCGCAATACTTACCCTTTTTAATTGACCACCGCTTAAGTCTCTGACTAAAGTATTTCTTCTTTCTAACAATTCCACCTGTTGCAGGGTTTTCTCGATCACTTCTTGGCAATTAAGATCGGGAGGTAGCCTTAATTTAGAAGCATAATATAACACTTCTCCCACAGTTAAATCCCTGTGAACGATATCGTATTGGGGAACATAACCGATTTGGGTGCGATAGATATTAAAATTCTGGCGCAGCTCCTCCCCATTCAGATAAACAGTTCCCGAGGTGGTGGGTTCAATTCCTAATAAAGTCTTTAATAAAGTCGATTTTCCCGCACCACTTCCCCCGACAATCGCCACTAATTGACTCGGTTCGATCGGCAGGGAGATATGATTGAGAATTATCAAAGCTTGTTTCTTTTTATCCCGCACCATCCTGACGATATTTTCGGCATCCAGACGGATATTATCCCCCGTATCTAATAAAACTAAGTCATCTCCCTGCAACCGAAAACTATAGGGTCCGATTCTCACTGTACAACCATTAGTTAAAATGGCACTACCCGATACTTTTTGTCCGTCGATAAAGACTCCATTGGTGCTTTTGTCGTGGAGAATATAACGATTTTGGTTATCGCTGTCGATAATCGCGTGTTGTCGGGAAATTGTCGGAGCGTCTAAAACCACAGTGGCAGCATGATCTCGTCCTAAAACTACACTACGATTGCTTAGGGAAACTGATTTAAAAGCTAAAGATTGGCTTTTTACTGGTTGGTTAGGATGATAATAGGTAATCTTGACCCAATTTTTGACATCTTGACCGATATTAATCTCATCCCCATTTTGTAAAAGATAGCCCTCTTTGGGAGTAATGACGCGATTATTGATAAAAAGTTGATTGGAACTAGGATTAGTCCCGTCTCCATCGTAGATATAGTAATCATCTCCCTGACGACGAAAACAAGCTTGGACTCGACTCACCACCGTCCAGTGTTGGGGAACAACTAAATCCACCTGTTGACCATCCCGACCCAATTTATAATTAGGACGACTCAGATTAATAGAAGGGAGAATTTCTCCCTGATTGTTAAGAATAATGTAGGGTTCTTGACTAATAACCGTTTTAATGTTGGGAGAATTGGTCATAAAAACTCGATCGGTAGATGGCGTTCGCGGGGGACGGTAAGAAGCTAAGATAGAATTAAGGTCTCGATCGCTACTGTTAACCTCAGAGTCTGGAACGAACTCTAGAGATCATGTTAGTAAAACTTCTTAGGATCGATCGAGCTTGTCTAAATTCCTATTCCTAAGACCTATCCACAGGTTATCGTGCTGTTAGACGATGGTTACAACTCCTATTTCTCCTACCGCCAAGGTTTCTAAAGTCGAAGGTATCAAAGAACGCAGTAATTATCTACGAGAACCTTTGGCCAGTGAACTCCTCGAAGATACAACCCATTTTACCGATGCGGCGGTGCAGATCCTCAAGTTTCACGGTTCCTATCAACAGGATAATCGCGACAATAGAGCCAAAGGTCAAGAAAAAGACTATCAAATGATGTTGCGTACCCGCAGTCCGGGGGGTTTTATTCCCGCGCAACTATATCTTACCCTCGATAGTTTGTCCGATCGCTACGGTAACGGCACTTTACGCGTGACAACCCGCCAAGGCTTCCAATTACACGGCATTTTAAAGAAAAATCTCAAAGCTACCCTCGGGGAAATTATCCGCAGTATGGGATCCACTTTAGCGGCCTGTGGTGATGTTAACCGCAATGTCACCGCACCGCCAGCCCCCTACAAAAATCGCCCCGAATACGGCTACGCTTGGGAATATGCCAATAATATCGCCGATTTGCTCACTCCCCAAACTGGCGCTTACTACGAAATTTGGCTCGATGGCGAAAAAGTGATCAGTGCAGAAGAAGCGCCAGAAGTCAAGGCATCGAGACAAAAAGATACAAATGGCATTAACAAAAACGATCCGATCGAACCGATCTACGGTCAACATTATATGCCCCGTAAGTTCAAGATCGGTGTCACCGTGCCGGGGGACAACTCCATCGATATCTACACCAATGACCTCGGTTTGGTGGTGATTACCGACGCAAACGGTCAATTACAGGGTTTTAACGTCCTTGCGGGGGGTGGACTGGGAAGAACCCACAATAAGGAAGAAACTTTCCCCAGAATGGCCGATGCGATCGGTTATGTGAGCAAAGAGGAGGTATATGATCTAGTAAAAGCGATCGTGGCAACCCAAAGAGATTACGGCGATCGCGGCGATCGTCGTCATGCGAGAATGAAATATATTCTCGAAGAATGGGGAGTAGAAAAATTCCGCAGTACTGTTGAGGGTTATTTCGGCCAAAAAATCGCCCCCTACCAAACCCTCCCCGATTGGAAATATCAAGACTTTTTGGGATGGAATGAACAGGGAGACGGAAAATTATTTTTTGGTCTTTCTGTGGAGAATGGCCGGGTCAAAAATGAAGGCAGTTTTCAGCTAAAAACCGCCTTAAAAGTGATTATCGAGCGTTTTGAGTTACCCATGCGCTTGACGGCTAACCATAATATCATTCTCTACGAAATTGAACCCCAGGATCAACAAGCGATCGAGGCGATCCTGAAAGAACACGGAATTATCACCAATCCCGCCGAAATTGACCCTTTAACCCGTTATGCCATGGCCTGTCCCGCTTGGCCCACCTGTGGATTAGCGATTACGGAGTCAGAAAGAATTTTACCCAGCGTGATTGAACGCATTCGCGCCCTGCTTAATCGTTTAGGATTAAGCAAAGAGGAATTTGTCATCCGCATGACAGGATGTCCCAATGGCTGCGCGCGTCCCTATATGGCAGAATTAGGATTTGTGGGTAGCGCTCCCAACTCCTACCAACTCTGGTTAGGGGGAACAGCCGATCAAACTAGACTAGCGCGTCCCTATTTGGATAAAATGGCGATCGATGATCTAGAAAAGGTCTTAGAACCGATTTTCGTTTACTTCCAACAGGATCAACAAAATAACGAGACCTTCGGAGAATTCTGTCATCGAGTCAATTTCCCTGCTTTACAAGCATTTTCAGCCACCTACACACCTAAAATGACCGAAACTACTACTACTGAATCAAAACCCAAACGCGTGCGTAAAAATCAAAACCGTGTCAGCGTCCCCGATGATATGTTTGTCCGTCTCAAGGAAGCTTCGGAAACGGAAAAACGGCCGATGAATCAAATCATCAATGAGGCACTAGAGGCCTATTTCAGCCAAAAATCCTAATCAGTTATCAGTGACCAGTTATCAGTGACCAGTTGCCAATTGAAGAGAATTAACTTTTGAGAGTTATCTGGGAAGATTACCAATAACTCTTAATTCTCGTATATATCCTCAGTCTATGCTTAAAAATGAATGAGGGAAGTCCAGTCATATCAATTTGTACCCCTCTGGTGGGAAATTATGACAATCTCACAAACTAAAACAAATCCTTGGCAAAAACGTTCCCGAAAGGATGTTAAAAAATTATCAGATAATGAAATTAATGAAAAATATGAACAAGGTGAACGAAGAATATTATTAGAAATGAATCGAGAAAAATTGCCTAGTTTTGCTGATTCTTTAAAGAAACCTAACTATATGGAAACGCGTCCTTTCTATCAGAGACGGGATCGCTGGGACGCACAAAAACAATCGAGACTGATTGAATCTTTTTTGATGAATATTCCCGTGCCTCCTCTGATTCTCTATGAAACTTCCTATAACTCATATCAAGTAATGGATGGTCAACAAAGAATCACAGCAATTGAGAATTTTTATAATAACAAATTAAAATTAACAGGGTTAGATATCTGGCCTGAATTAGAAGGAAGAACCTATGAAAGTCTTCCTGCAAAAATCAAAGATGGTATCAATCGACGCGCCATTTCAACTATAGTTGTTATTACCGAGTCTCTATCGGATACAGAGGAAGCTTTATCTTTAAAACAACTGGTTTTTGAACGCCTCAATACAGGAGGTGTATCTTTGAGTCGCCAAGAAATAAGAAACTGTATTTACTCTGGAAAATTCAATGAACTTTTATTGAAGCTTTCTGAGAATACTATTTTTGCTAAAGCTTGGGATATTCCTATTTATAATCAAGAAAAACTTAAAGAAAATGGATTTTATAAAAAGATGGAAGATGTAGAATTAATCCTCCGTTTTTTTGCCTTGAGGGATATTGACCAATATACTGGCAATTTATCTAAATATCTGGATAATTATATGATGAAAAAAAGTCTTAATTTTTCCGACGAGAATATCCAAGAGTTCGAGCAAGTATTTAACCAAACTATAGAGTTAGTATCTAACATTTATCAGGATCAGTTATTTAAGCCTTTCGATAGTAAAACCAAAACACATAAATCGAAAGCTTATAAAGTTTACTATGATGCGGTGATGATCAGTTTCAGCAACCATTTATCTGATTATCAAGAATTAATTACTAGAAAATCAGCAATAATTCAAGAAACTATCAGCTTATTTACTCAAGATTCCCAGGGAATTACTCATCAAGATAAAAAATTAAAAAAAGGACTTTTCACCGGAGAAGGGGATAGCAAAGATGATTTTAAAGCTCGTATTCAAATTTTTGATTCTCTGATTCAACGAGTTCTTAAGCAGAGTATTTGAGAATGTTTGAAGGACTTTTAAATAACCTAAAGGATGAGATAAAGACCATTCGATCAATAATTAATATCAGTGAAAAACTTAGAGAAATTATTGCGGATAATCCTTCACAACTCAACACAGAAGACTTAAAATATCTTCAAGCAAATGCTCCTTTAGGAGACAAGTGGCTAGTTAACGATCATTGTTCATCTATCACAAGGTTATATGCTCTTTACGAAAATTTTGTCGAAAATCTAGTGGGAGATTGGATTATTTTGCTGCCTCAATTATATAGTTGCTATCAAGATTTACCTGAATCTGTAAGAAATAAGCATCAGACTGGTTGTGCTACATTACTGGGCAATGAAAATAAAAGAAATCGCTTCGATTCTCTTTCAGAGAGGGACATTATCAAAAATTTATTTGATACTGAATACAAAAATACAACTAAATATAATCTCACATCAGCTGCTTTTTTGTTACATGAAGCTAATCTGAGAAAAGATCAATTAACCAGACTTTTAGTCGATGCTGGCATATCTGCAACTGATTCTTGGCAATGGATAGAAAATCATAAAAAAGTTAAGAATTTTATTGACAATAATAGTAGGGGTAGTGTGGAAAATGAATTAAAGAATTTTATAGAACTTCGTAATAATTCTGCTCATGGTAAAGAAATAGATACCGTTCTTAATGCCAATGAGTTACTACAATTATGTGATTTTGTCGAAGCTATATGTCAAGCTATGAGTGAATTAGTTCTTTATTGCTTTGTTGATAGGAAGAAAAAGATAGGAAAGCTTCAAAAGATCGGTAAAGTTGTCAATTGGTATCAACAGCAACAAGCTTGCGATGTCAAAATATCAGATGAGTCACAGGAATCCAATAAAAGACTAGAAGTCGGTAAAAAAGTTTTTTTAGTCAGTGAAAATAAAAAAATATGTCAAAATGCTATTATTGAAAGTATTCGAATTAATAAAAATGACAAAAATACCCCTCGCCGAAGAATTCCAATAAGAGAGATAAAAGATTCTGAAATAAGCTTAAAATTTGACAAAGAAAGTCAAAAAGGATTAGAAGTTTATTTAGTTATTTCGGAATGATTGAAATGAATATAGCGTTTCTGGTAAATATGAAGTATAACCGGATTTGGCATCGTCTCCCCACTCCCCAACCCCTCACGGATTACTTTTTACTGTTTACTAAAAAATCTCTTGTCTCTTAATCAAATTCTGCTTTTAGATCCCGACGCATTAATTCATAAACGGCAACTTGGGGAGAAATTTCCCCGCGCAAAAGACGATCAACTTGACAGGTAATCGGTACATATAAATTTTTTTCTTGGGCAATTCTCATCAAAACTTCTGTGGTATTTATTCCCTCGGCAGTTCCCTCTAATTTCGCCAAAACTTCCGGCAAAGATAAACCTAAAGCTAATTGATAACCCACTTGATAATTGCGGGATAAAGGACTATTACAGGTAGCTAATAAATCCCCTAAACCCGATAAACCGAAGAAAGTTTCTTGACAACCTCCTAGACAAGTTCCCACCCGAATTATTTCCGGTAAAGCGCGAGTTAATAGGGCAGATTTGGCATTAGTACCTAACTGTAAACCATCACAAACCCCAGAAGCGATCGCCATGACATTTTTAAGAGTGCCACCTAACTCAGTCCCCAAGGGATCGCTATTCAGATAAACCCGAAAAGATTCCCCAGATAATAATTTTTGTAACAATATTGCTGCTTTCTGCTGATAACTTGCTACCACCGTCGCAGCGGGTAAACCTTGATTAATTTCTTTAGCTAAATTGGGACCGGAAAGAACCACAAGGGGATTAGCGGGAAAAGCTTGATTCCACAGATGAAAAGGTGTACGAGTGGTGATTGGATCTAAACCCTTAGTAGCGGTGACGATGATTATGCGAGAATTTAATGGTAATTGCTGTAATTTTTCGATCGTTGGGGAAACTCCTTTAATCGAAACTGCTGAAATAATTACCTCGGTATCTGCTATAATAGCCCCTAAATCTTCCCCACTATGACGCGACCAAACCCTAACAGTTAAGTGATTACGTCTAGCCAAATTAGCGAGAGTTTGCCCCCAAATTCCCCCACCTATAACCGTAATTTTCTTGGCATTTTCTAACAACTTTTATTCCCCTCCTTATTAGTGATCCCTGATCAGTTACTGGTTAGAAAGGATTCGATTTCAAGGTTATGAGTCTTAAATGAAATTATTCACCGATTACCGATAAATGTTGACTGACAACTGAAAAAAATGACAACCTATCGCAATCCTGCCCCTACTGTTGATATTATCATCGAACTGATCGACTCGCCCCACCGTCCGATCGTACTAATTGAGAGAAAAAATCCGCCTTTTGGTTGGGCAATTCCGGGGGGATTCGTGGACTACGGTGAATCGGTGGAAACGGCCGCCATTCGGGAAGCTTACGAGGAAATCAGTTTAGAGGTGCAGTTAATCGAGCAATTTCACGTCTATTCCGATCCTAACCGCGATCCGCGTCAACACACCATTAGTATCGTTTTTATCGCCACGGCAAAAGGCAAACCGATCGCTGCCGATGATGCCAAAAAAGTGGGGATTTTTCATCTCTGGGAATTCCCCCAACCTTTATGCTTTGATCACGATCGCATTCTCAATGATTATCGTCGTTATCGGGATTATAAAATCCGTCCCACACATTAGACCTCTTGTAAAAATCAAAAATTGTTGTTAGGGTTAGGAGTCAGTAGCCAGTAGTCAGTAGTCAGGAGAATTAAGAATAAATAATAATCAATTAAATGGTCTATTTACATATTTAAGGAAACGTTAAAAAATTAAGCTAAGGCGCATTTTAACCGCCTATCCTGAGATTAACTGAATCTCCCCCAATCCCTTTACTAATGCGCGGGCAGCTTAGACACTTCTGAGGGCGACAATCGGCTCCAATTTAGAGGCACGATAGGCGGGAAAAACGCCAAAAAAGAGACCAATACCCGTGGAAACGCTCAAAGACAGGGCGACGGCGGTGGCGGAAACAGTGGCGGACAAGGGAGAGAAACTGGAGACGAGAACGATCGCTCCTGCACCGACGAGAATACCAAGCGCACCGCCGGCGATGGAAACGAGAGTTGATTCAATCAGGAATTGTAAGAGAATATCCTGTTCTCTGGCTCCGATCGCTTTTCTTAGTCCGATTTCCCCAGTTCTTTCCGAAACCGAAACGAGCATAATATTCATCACCCCGATACCACCGACAATCAGGGAAATACCAGCGATTAGAGCCAAAAGTAGGGTTAGACCCTTGGTAATCGTGCCGAAGATTTCGATCATCTGTTTAGCAGTTTCGACGCGAAAATCATCCTCAGCGACGATTTTGTGACGTAAACGCAGGAGATTCTCGATTTGGAACTTAGCGGCGCGGATTTCCTCCCCCGATCGCGCGGTGAGACTAATCCAACTCAACTCGACACCGTAGGGGCCGGTTTTGCCCACCAGTTGCGAGTTCATAGTGCTAAGGGGAATAATCAGCATTTCATCCTGATTATTGCCAAAAAAGGAGCCTTTCGCCTCTAAAATCCCGATCACCTCAAAACTGAGATTTTTGATCCGCAGCTGTTGACCGAGGGGATTTTGGGTGGGGAAAAGTTGCCCTGCCACTTCGCGGCCGATTACCGTTACCCGTTTGTTGCGGGCTAGATCGATATTATTGATAAAACGACCTTTTTCTAGGGTAAAATTGCGGACAGAAGCGTATTCTGGGGTGCTTCCCGTCACTAGAGCCGTCATGTTGCGATTACGATAGGAAATCAGGAAACGAGCGTTTATTTCTGGGGCGACTTCAGCGACGGTGGGAACCTGTTCGGCGATCGCCTGAGCATCGGCTAAAACCAAGGTTTTCGGTAAATTAACGGTGGTATTGCGTGCTTGTCGCGACCCCGGCACCACAAAAATGGTATTGGGTCCCAAGTTAGCAAACTGGTCATTGGCTAAGGTTTGCGCCCCTTGGCCAATACCGATCATGGCCACTACTGAAGCGTTACCGATGATAATCCCTAACATAGTCAGGCCGCTACGCACTTTATTGGCCCCTAGGGTGGCGACGGCCATTTTTAAACTTTCGATGATCAACATATCAGTTATCAGTGGGGTGTGGGGTGTGGGGTGTGGGGTGTGGGGAGAATAAATAAAATAACCTCCTGAATCCTGAATCCTGTCTCCTGAATCCTGTCCGATCATAAAAAAGACAATTTGGAGATATTTGTTAAGAAAAATTATTGAGATTTTTGATTATTTTTGATTAGTTTTCGAGGTATCTTCGGCCCCTTGGGGGAGATCGATAAAGACCTTTTCTCCAGCTTCCAAACCTGATAAAATTTGGGTTTTATCGTCTAAGACCAAACCGATCGAAACGGGTTGAAAACTGGGTTTATTTGCGGCATCGGGAACTAAAACCCCTGACTTGCCTTCCCGGGTGACAATGGCGACAGTCGGCACGACGAGGGCATTATCTAACTGCTGGCCGACAAAAGTTACATCCACATTCATTTTCGATTTGAGTTTGTCCCGTCCCGTCACCAAACCGATTCTCACTTCAAAAGAAGTAACATTATCCTCGATAATCGCTTCAGGAGCCACAAGAATAACTCGACCTTCAAAGACTTCTTCAGGAAAAGCATCGGCGACAATGCGCACGGGTTGGCCGCGCTGTAATAAACCCACATCTACTTCCGGCACTTTAGCAATCACTTCCAATCCCGATGCCAGGGCGATAATCGAGGTGGAAGTGGCGGAAGCGGTACTAGAGGCCGAAGTGGTGGGAGTGACAAAAGAACCCTCGGTGGCGTATTTTTGGGTGACGATGCCATCAAAGGGAGCAGTAATGACCGTATCGCGGTATTGAATCTTGATTTGCTCTAAATCGGCCCTGGCGGCCGCTACAGATGATTCTAGTCGAGCAAGCTCGGTTTCTTGGGTTTTTTGGCGTTGTTCGAGGGCAAATTTCGCTTCTGCGATCGCTGCCGCTGCTCGGATCATTTCCTGCTCAATTCCGGCCACTTCTGGGGAAGCGGTTTTATCTGCTTGTTCCAAACGGCGGATCGATTCGTCTAAATTGGCTTTAGCGTTGAGATATTCATTGAGGACGGCATCAAATTGGTCTTGAGCGATCGCTCCTTCCCGGACTAAATTTTCATTGCGTTTAACCCGATTTTCTGCTAGTCGAAAACGGGATTGGGCTGCTTGTACCTGAGCTTGCAGCTGGTCTAAATCTTTGGGAATTCTTTCTTTGGCCTGAGCTAAACGGGCTTCTAATTGCTTATAACTGGCTTGGGCCTGATAAAATCGGGCTTGTAATTGCCGGATATCTTCGGGAATACTGCGTTTAGCCTGTTCCAGATTGGCTAGAGCTTCCCGTAGATGCGCTTCTGACTGCATTCCCCGGGCATACACCTCTAAATTATCCATGACAGCGAGGGTTTGTCCCCTTTTAACAATCATGCCCTGATCCACCAATAATCGCACTAATCGGCCGGGGTTTTTCGGGCTAATGTTGACACTTTGGATTGGTTCCACCCTACCACTAGCTTTAATTTCCACAGCGAGGGTTTCCCGTTGAGCAGGAACGGTCATTTTCGCCAATTCTAGGGCAGGAGGAGGTGTTTGCAGCAAGCGATAAGAAACCACTCCCACCGCCAGAAAACCACTAGCCATGAGTCCGAATATCCAAAATAGGGGGCGATTTGATTTTCCCAACACGGTTATTGCCATCGATCAGCCAAAAGTTAATTGGTTATATACTAACGTCTCTAGAGTTGCCTTTGTTGTTTCTTTAGCCAACAACTCCCAAGCGAGATAGACTGATTAAAAAAGGCCTATCGCGGGGGTAAACTGTGCCAAAACTTCGATTAATCATTTCTTTGCTCGTTTTTTTCGTCGCTGGCAGCCCGCTGGCTTTTTCCCAAGCGCTACTCCCCTACGCCATCGAACCGGAGTTAGAACAGATGGAACAAGCGGGAATTGAAATGGCCGAAGATGCCATCCAATTAGCTCGTTTTCGCCGTACCGATGCGGCCCTTGGACGAGCTAGGTTAGCGGTACAGTTGGCCCCCCATCTCTATCAAACTTGGTTTATTCTCGGTAGTTTATATCTGCAAGACGATCAGGTGCAACCCGGTATCGAGGCATTAAATCAATCTTTGGCCCTTGCTCCCGCCGATGCCCACGCTAATATTAAATTTTCCCTCGGTAGTGCCTATTTTCAGAATCAAGATTACCAGTCTGCTATTGCCCAGATTGAAGCGGGTTTGCAAATGAAACCCGATGTCTCCCCCGCTCTTTTTGATCTCGGTAATTCCTATCTCAAGTTAGCACAATATCCTGATGCGATCGCATCTTACGAAAAAGCTGTTAGTCAAGATAAAAATTTTTGGCCCGCTATTAATAATATTGGTTTAGTTAAATACGAACAGGGTGACAAGGAAGCAGCCCTTAAAGATTGGCGGGCCGCTTTGAAAATTGATCCTAAACAGCTGGAACCTCAGTTAGCTATTGCGGTGGCTATTTATAGTCAAGGTAAAACTGAGGAGGGCATCAAATTAGCTCAGGCCGCTCTCACTAGCGATAGTCGTTATGTCAGTCTAAAATTTTTAGAGGAAAATCTCTGGGGTCAACGTCTTCTGCAAGACACGGAGAAAATGTTTAATCATCCCAAAATGAAAGATTTTATCGCTCGTTTACCACAACCAACCCCAGAAGTGGAGGAAGAAAATTAAGCTTATAGCAGCAAGCATCAAGATAACCCCTTAGTTAATTGGCTAGGAATTCTTGAGGCTTGCTCTAACTAATTAGGACTGGCTGAATATCGGTAGCAGCTTTGCTAAAAAATGGTTTTGGGACTTTATTAGCAAAACAACAAACTTTTGCCGCAAACCCCACATACAGTACAATTATTATAGTTAAGGGTTTGAAAGGCCTAGGATGATGGCAAAGCAATCAAGGGCAATTGCGGTGACAGAACATGATAATAAGTATCCTGAATGTCTGCACCTAGAAATTTCGGGAGAACTGGTTACGTCTGAGTCTAAGGGTGTGGTTTCCCTTTTCAAAAAGTCTGAACCAAAGGCGTTTTCCCTATCGGTGCGGATTAATTTTAATGAGCAGTGGCTTGATTTTTCTTTTGGACGGGTTAAGTTTGGTTTGCGGGGGGGAGAGTTACGCTTAAAACTGGAGAATGGCAAAATGCCTCCTGAGTTGAGAAATGAAGCGTTGAAAAAGATTTTAGCAAGAGAGTTGGAGATTGAACGTCAGTTAGAAGGAGAAAAGGAAAGCAGGTCTCAAATAGAAGGATCTGTAACTCCTGATTTATCGAAAGCAGGCTTAAAGGGAGTTAGAGAACAGCGTCAAAAAGAGTCCTAGGGAGATAAGTTTCAGTTTAAAATAGGTCAGATTAGTCACAAGGGAGCGGATGATCAGCCTGTGTGGGTGTTCGAGAATAGGACAGGTGAGCCTGTTTTGATTGGGGAATTAGCGGATTCTCTTGGTAAAATGTTAATTGCGGGTGTTCCCTGGAGCATGGAAGCGACATTTACTCCTGAAATGCGTCAAGTTGTGATTACAGGTTTAGAAAATTTATTTAAAGATGATATTTATCGACACGAAAAATTAAACGTATTTGAGTTAGGATTCGCTAAGTTATTTTTAAAGCATAAAACCCAACCCTATCTAAGTCGTCAGGTATTACGTTATGAGTGATGCAGATTTTATTCGAGAAGTTGAAGAACTGTACCTGCGTCTTGCTAATGCAGATACAGATGATCTGGTTGAGTTAGCTAAACTTGCGGGTTTAGACCCTAAAACAGATTTAGCCGACTCTGTTTGGGTTCCCTGGGACGCGGCGGCTCAGGAGCGAGCCAATAAACTGGCCCTGGCTCACCCTGATCCCAGCTTTGGGGAATTGATTCGTCAGAACACCTTAGCGATTGAAAAAAAGATCATAATAATTCAAGCTGATATTCATAGAAAGAGAGGGATTTTTCTTCGTTCTCACATTTACACCATTGATGAACTTCTTAAGCATGAGCAGCTAGGAAAAATTCATTCTTTAGGTGAAAAGTTATATACTGACATTCAAAGCTGGAACATGGAAGGAAAGCTAACAGATCGTGATCGTGAAGTATACAAAGATTTTAAAGAAAGATATGAGAAAATACTTAAAGATCTGCTTGGCGAAATCTGTTATCGTCAAAAAACAATATGGGAACAAATCAAGGGACCTATTATTGCCCACATTCCGCACCCTAAGTGTCACAACGTCTCAAAAGAGGAAGATGCCTGAGTAAAATGTAGGGTGCGTTAGACGGCGACAATCTCTGCTTAAACTTAAATCTAACAATCCGTCGTAACGCACCACACCTATCCCTTGTTCCAAGGCTCTGCTTTGGAACATAATATCTAAGGCTCTGCCTTAAAGTAGTATTTAAGAAGAACTGGAATTTCAGTGAACAGTTATCAGTAAACAGTTATCAGGTAGAACCTCAATCAAGGGTTCCCAGGTAAAACCTGGGAACGAGATAAATAAAAATCTCGCAAATCCCCACCCCCAACGGTGGAGATTTTTGCTAGGGATTAACCGACAGATAAAGAGCGATCGCCTCATCAATGATAGCGGCGATCGTTTTGCCTTCCCTCTCAGCCTTCCCCCGGATAAGCGGATCATGCTCCTTAAGAAGGCGAACGGCGATCGTCTTTTTAGAGCGAATCCCAGGATATTGATTGATCCCCTTGGGATTGTGAACCGTACCTTTAGGGACTCCTTTACCAGCCATATTTTTACCTGAAAATCTTTAACACATTCCATGCTAACACGGCTAAAGAAAATGTCGATTATTCCTTGCTGACGTGCTATAATAAATCTTATCAACTCAAGGGCAAAGTGAGGGCAAATGAAGAGCCACCGAACCGGACATCTAACAAGAGCCTAATCGGTGGTAATCCTATTATAAAGACCCCACCCACCCACCCCTAAAAAACCAAACCATCGAATGACTCGATTGATTCCCTAACTCGATCAAATAATCCCACTAACCCAAGCGCAAAAATCATGAACTGCCCACAATGCCAATCCTCAGAAATTTACCGAAAAAGCCTCGAAAGCCTTACCATTTACTGCGATCACTGCGGGCACCAATGGCAAGCGGAACAAGTAAAAAAAGCTCTAGCAACGGCACAGAAGCGAAAAAAAAGCTATCCCCGCCACCTACTAAATATCGATGTGTATATATGCCCAAGCGATAAAAATAAATACTCTTTTGCCATCAACAACGGCAATGGGATCGCGGCTTTTTACGAATTTGAATCAGACCCATATTTAAGCGGATGCTATGACTCGATCGAGGAAGCATTAGAATGTAGTGGACTGTTTTAGTTACTATTTTCTTGCACTAACATCGGATTTTAACAGGTCAAAAGCCCTATTTTAAAAGAGTTTTACTATTATTCAGCAGACCCTAATTAGGATAAACTCGCCCTTTCCATCCCCCCCCTTGGCCGCGCCAATAACGCAGGGCAGAATCGATGGTCATTAAACTATAAAAGAGGGCAATTAGGGGTAAAGTTAAAGCCCGCAGGGGGGATAATTTATATAGTCTTAAAGTCGGGCTATAGGAGAGGGCGATTAGTAATAAGGTGACGGTGCTAATTATAGTCATTGATGTTTGTTTTAAGACCAATCCCCAGATTAAGCCCAAGGGGGCGGCTAAATAGGTTAAAAACATCCCGAAAATTGTCCCGATTAACCAAAGTGTTGAGTAATTTAGTTGTGTAAAGGCGGTGCGGGCTACCATATTCCAAATGCTGGCTAAATCGGGATAGGGACGGAGACTATAGGTGCTTTCTGTTAATCCTAACCAGATGGAACTCTCGGTATTTTCGGGGTGATTTTGCAGATATTTTTTAACCGCAATCGCCAAAGAACAATCATCAATTAAAGCTTGTTTAAGAATCTCAATACCGCCAATTTTTTCTAGGATATCTCGGCGAATTAAAATGCAACCCCCAGCGGCGGCTGCTATCGGGGAATTAGGATTATTAACTAGGGAAAAAGGATAGAGTTTCTCGAAGAAAAAAACAAAGGCAGGAATGAGAAATTTTTCCCAAAAACTGTCACAGCGTAGCAACACCATCAGGGAAACTAAAGCTTGTTTTTCTTGTACTGCTTTAGTGACTAATTGGGTTAAATTATCCGGTGCTTGAGCAATATCGGCATCGGTGAAGAGAAAATAATCGGGTGCGAATTTCTCGGTAGCCTCTTTTATTCCCTGTTTCATTGCCCATAATTTACCCGTCCATCCTATCTCTAAAGGTTGTCCAGAAATAATAGTTATTTGTCCAGATTTATGATATTTATCGGCAATTTCTTGAGCAACTTTTCCCGTGCCATCACTGCTTTGATCGTCAATTAAAACAATCGAAAATTCTCCTTGATAATCTTGGTTAAAGAGGGAGGTTAAACTGATAGGTAAAACGTCGGCTTCGTTTCGCGCGGGGATAATTGCCGAGACTTTTGGATAATTTGTTAAGGGAGAAGTGACAGAATTAATTTTTTGGTTAGATAGCCAAAATTGTCCCCTGGCTAAGATTAAATATAACCAAATTATCAGCGATAGGGAAGTAACTAATAATAAGAAAAATGTCATAAGCTAGTCGGCTTTCGATGAGGGAATAGGGAAAAGGTCAAAAAGATTATCAAATTTAGATGGACAACAGCTTAACCAGTTTGGGGGGGTGCATCTCATTTTTGTAAATCTACTGAGTTGGGATTTTTACGGGGAAACTATCTTCTAAAATTGGTCATTACTTCCGATTTTATCACTCAATCCAAGCTTTTGCCCAAACCCCCCGTTGGGGACGCAAGCGCCGTCCCCAAACCCCTCGCGCATTAGTTTTTCGGTGGGATGCTTACAGGCAGCTGCTGATATATTTGTAATAATTTAAGAGTCACTAATAATTGCTAATTGTCCGTATTTCTGTAAATGTGAGATGCACCCAGTTTGGGGTTTAACAGAGGGCGTTTAGGGTAAAATAAAAGCAAGTTAGCAAGATTAGGCGAGGGCGTAAATCATGGATTATGATGTCGTAATTATTGGGGGGGGACCGGCGGGAGGTCACTGTGGTAGATTATTAAGTGAAAAAGGTTATCGTGTTCTTTTAGTGGAACAACATTCTAGTTGGCAAGATAATAACTTTTCTAGTGCCGCTTCTCCCCTAGAAATTTTAGAACAATTCAATCTCCCCGAAACCGTAGTGGCTAGGTTTTGGAAAAATATCGAAATTATCTCCACTAGCATACATCGTTCTTGGTCATCACCGCAACCCTTAGGGGTAGTTTTTGATTTTGCTAAATTGCGAGAGTTTTTAGCCGCAGAAGTGCTGCGTTGGGGGGGAGAAGTTCGTTTAGGTTGTCGTTATCTGAAATATCAACAGATGGAGAATAAGCTAACTGTTTTCTTGAAATCAAAAGGAGAGAAAATCGAGACAGTTAATACTCGTTTATTGGTTGATGCTACGGGATACGCTAGAGCAGTTATGTATAAACATAGACGAGAAAAACCTGATTTTTTAAAAGCAGTGGGTATTGAATATTTAATTACTGTGCCAGAATTAGATTATCAAAAGTATCAAGATAATTTAGTATTTTTTCTCGGTCATAAATGGAGTCCTAAAGGTTATGGCTGGATTTTTCCTATGGATAATCAGCAATTAAAAATAGGAGCGGCTTGGTTAGAGGGAGAACATCCTTGTATTCCTGAAGTTAAGCCTTTAAAAAGTTATATTACACAAATTATTCAAACCTACATGAATCTCTTTAAATATGATATAATTGACAGTCATGGCTCTATTTTAGAATATTCGCTCAATCTGCAAGATATTTATTATCAAGAACCGAATATTATAGCGATTGGTGATGCGGTTTCTACGGTTAACTTTTTAGGAGGGGAAGGTATTCGCCATGGCATGAAAGGAGCCGAAATTGCTTGTCAATACATGGAGGAATATTTACAGGGAAAATTGAGGAGTTTTGCCGCTTATCAACAGCGGATGCAAGAATATTTTCAACCAAAATGGAATTTATCCGATCGCCTCAGTCGCAAAGTTTATTTAGAATATAGTGATGCGCGTATCGATCAAGGAGTATCCTATCTCAAGTATCTTTCCACTCAGGATATAATCGACATTTTATTTTACTACAAATTTGAAAAATACACAAAAGGGTTAGGAGGATTTCTGCTGGGGAAATTACGTCAATGGTGGCGCAAAATTTTCCCTAGTCAAAACCCTGAGTAAATAAGCTAGGATAAAGCTAAGGAAACAATATTGGTAAAGACCGTGAGTAAGTTTATTCGCTACAGTACAATGATCACCCTGCTAGGCATTTTAGCAGCCTGTAGTGGCAATCCTGTCCTAGAAAATCGTCTGGCTGCCGATCCTAATCTACAAACAAATCCAATACCAGAAAACTCTCCTACTCCTCCTCCTAATAACAAGCAATTACCCGCAAATTTTCCCGCAGAAATTCCTCGATATAGTCAATCAGAATTATTATCCGTGCAGACAAATCCTGATAATACTGGTGGACAAACTCGTTGGCAATCCAACGATCCCAGCAATGCGATCGAGGCTTTTTATCAACAGGAATTAGTTAATAATAATTGGGAAATTATCACTCCCTTTTCTGGGGAAGGAGTCAATAGTACCTTGACAGCCCGTCGAGATAATTTAGAATTAACTATCACCATAACTGCCACTTCTCCCAATACCGAATATAGCCTCGATTATCGTCCAACGGGAACCCCGATTGCTTCCCCTAGTCCCTCCCCTATTTCTTCCCCCTTACCCAATCTCAATCCCACCAGTTTTAACGATCTCGAATCCTTACCTAATACCTTAAAGAGCCACATTCAAGACTTAGCTAGATTAGGAGTATTAACTGGTAATAACAATCAGTTTAACCCTAATAATACCATAACGCGCCGAGAATTTGCTCGCTGGTTGTTACAGGCTAATAATGCCATTTATGCCAATGTAGCGGGTAAACAAATCCGTTTAGCTACTCCCAATAGTTCCCCAGCTTTTAGTGATGTTAAAAATAACGATCCCGATTATATTTATATTCAAGGATTAGCGGAAGCGGGGTTAATTCCCTCTCCTTTAACGGGAGATAGTAGCGCCCTTTTATTCCGTCCCAATGCTCCTTTAACCCGGGAAGATTTAATCGCGTGGAAAGTGCCATTAGATATTAGAAAAGCTTTACCGAGCGCCAATCTTGATACGATTAAAAATACTTGGGGTTTTCAGGATACTAATAAAATTAACCCGCAGCTGGTGCGCGCTCTTTATGCCGATTTTCAAAATGCCGAACAAGCTAATATTCGGCGAGTTTTTGGTTTTACTACCCTATTTCAGCCAAAAAGACCAGTAACTCGCGCTGAAGCTGCCGCTGCTTTATGGTATTTTGGTTTTCAGGGTGATGGTGTTTCCGCTGCCGATGCTTTGCAGGGTCAAGATACGCAACAGAGTGGGGTTAATTGAAATTTGTCCATAAAAATTAAGGGTGTGTTAGGAAAATACAAGCACTCTTTTTGACATTTCTTCATATCTATTCAGAAAAATTAACAAAGGATTCTTGACCCGGCAGCTAGGGGAATATTTTATGCTAAAGATATAACTCTGCTGCAGGGGATTTTCTTGCTGACTTCCGCTGCTATTAACATTATGACCCATCAAACTCTCAAACTCGCCGGGATGAGTTGCGCTGGTTGTGCTGATTCGATCGAACGGATAATTAAATCTATCCCTGGAGTGATTCGATGTCAAGTTAATTTTGGCATGGAACAGGTGGATGTGGACTATGATCCCAAGCGTACTGATCTTAACACTATTCAAGCAAAAGTTAGGGATGCCGGTTTCCAAGCTACACCGATAACGGAAATTAATCTCGAATCCAGGCCAGAAAAAGAACTTCTCACCAAACTATCGATCGCTATTGTTATTAGCATTATACTTTTTATCGGTTCTTTACCGATGATGACGGGTTTATCTCTATCTTTTATTCCCCACTGGTTACACGCTCACTTATTTCAATTAATTCTCGCTACTCCCGTCCAATTTTGGTGTGGTCAAAGTTTTTATAAAAATGCTTGGAAAGCCTTTAAAAATCGCACTGCCACCATGGACACTTTAGTAGTTTTGGGAACCAGTGCCGCCTATTTTTATTCCTTGTTTTCAACCTTCGGGAGCGATTTTATCGAAAAACAGGGTTTTTCTTCCCATGTCTATTACGAAGCATCAGCTATCGTCATTACCCTGATTTTACTCGGTCGTTTCCTCGAAAAACGGGCCAGAAAAGAAACGGCTGCTGCGATTAAACAATTAATGGGATTACAGGCAAAAACTGCTAGGGTCATTAGGGAAGAACAGACGCTAGATATACCAATAGAAGAGGTGAAGGTAGGAGATATAATTTTAGTGCGTCCGGGGGAAAAAATTCCCGTCGATGGCATAATTATCCAAGGCAGTTCTAGCATTGATGAATCGATGGTGACGGGGGAAAGTTTACCCGTGCGAAAAACCGTCAATCAACAGGTAATCGGTGCGACAATTAATAAAACCGGTAGCCTACAAATGCAAGCGTTACGGGTGGGAAAAGATACGGTTTTAGCTCAGATTGTCCGATTAGTGCAAACCGCGCAAGCATCAAAAGCACCTATACAAAGATTAGTCGATCGAGTGACTGCTTATTTTGTGCCGGTGGTGATGATTATTGCCGTAATAACTTTCCTATTTTGGATTCTCCGCACGGGTAATCTCACCCTCGCTTTGATTACAATGGTGGAAGTCCTAATTATCGCTTGTCCCTGTGCGCTAGGATTAGCTACACCCACCTCAATTATGGTGGGAACAGGACAGGGAGCAAAACAGGGAATTTTAATTAAAAATGCCGAAAGTTTAGAATTAGCCCAGGGTATTACTACTATTGTCCTCGATAAAACGGGAACTCTCACCCAGGGTAAACCAACGGTGACGGACTTCTTGACTCGCGAGGGGGTGGGGGATGGACGGGAATTATCGCTGCTGCAGTTAGTCGTATCGGTGGAGAATCATTCTGAACACCCGCTAGGAGAAGCAATAGTTAGATATGGGCAGTTAAACCAGATTAAAACCCTAGAAGTAACAGAATTTGACTCAATAACCGGGTCAGGAGTCCAGGGAAAAGTCGGGTCAGATTTCGTGCAAATCGGTACACAACAATGGTTAGAAAGTCAAGGGATCGAAACAAAAGTTCTTAAAAAAGTCGCCCACGATTGGGAATGGCAGAAAAAAACCGTGGCTTGGATAGCGGTTAACGGGGGTTTAGAGGGGGCGATCGCCATTTCCGACGTTTTAAAACCTTTTTCTTCCTCAGTGGTCGCCAAGCTCAAAAAAATGGGCTTAGAGGTGATGATGATGACGGGGGACAACCTCGAAACCGCAGAAGCGATCGCCAGCGAGTTGGGTATCCGGCGCTTTTTTGCCGCACTCCGTCCCGAACAAAAAGCCGAAAAAATCGAATATTTGCAGAAAAAAGGGAAAATAGTCGCCATGGTTGGCGATGGCATCAATGATGCGATCGCATTGGCGCAAGCGGACTTAGGTATTGCCATTGGCACGGGGACCGATGTAGCGATCGCTGCAAGCGATATAACCTTAATTTCGGGAGATTTACAGGGAATTGTGACTGCTATTGAGTTAAGTCGGGCAACAATGGGAAATATCAAAGAAAATCTCTTTTTTGCTTTTATTTATAACCTGATTGCCATTCCCATCGCTGCCGGAGTCCTCTATCCTTTTCTGCTCAATCCGATTATTGCCGGTGCTGCCATGGCTTTAAGTTCCCTTTCCGTGGTGACGAATGCTTTACGATTGCGTCGAGTTCATCCCAGGGTGGGGAGTGGGGTGTAGGGTGTGGGGGTTATTTATTTTCAAGGGCACGAATCAAAGTTAGCAGGAGTCGGACCACTGATTCACATTGATTAAGAATAGGATTGACGCTCTGAGGGGAAGCTAGTTCAACTCTTTGAGAGATTAACCAATGAGTCTCCAACTCTATATTTTGGCAATATTTATCCAGAAAATTGATAACTATCTCGCTAGTAACCGTTCCGACCTGTGTCTCATAAAATAATTGATTATCTCGTTTCATTATTCCTAAAATATTTAGTCTTTTACCTTCAATTGGTGGTAACTTTATCGTGGT
>SFCA01000080.1:0-72512 GCA_007095475.1 Microcystis aeruginosa Ma_QC_C_20070703_M131
TTATTAGAAAAACAAGAGAAAATTGAGAAGCACCTAGCAATTAAACACTTAGAATCAGGAACATTAGTCTTGTATGATGTCACTTCTACCTACCTAGAAGGAAATGGTTGTGAACTGGGGAAATATGGTTATAATCGAGATAAAAAGAAGGGGAAAACTCAGATAGTTTTTGGTCTGCTCTGTTCAGCTAAGGGTTGTCCGATAGCGGTAGAAGTACGCCAATTCAAGTTTGAATTGGCGCATGAAGAATAATCGGGGGATGATGTTGGGTTTCCGTTGTCAACCCAACCTACAAGATCTGCGATCGCACTACAAGCTAATTCGTAGTAACGCACCAATTTAATGATGAAGTTGATGTGTTACAGCCGATTGTTGATTTAGGTTTTTTATCAGAGATAATCGCCGCAAACAAAAACATAAATCGTAGTGGACTGTTTCAGCTAAAATAGGGCAATAGATTTCGGCTTAAAGTCTTAGATTATAGAATTTATAGCATTTTTCTAATACACCAAATTAGCTGAAACAATCCAGTAGGGTGCGTGTTGGTGCGTTACGGCGGATTGTTAATTTTAGTTTTTTATCAGAGATTATCGCCGCCTAACGCACCCTACGAGATCGGCGATCGCACTAAAATATTGCTTGGTGAAACTGCTATAATCTAAGTCTAGCAAGGATTTGAGCCAAAAAGCTAATGCACTATTTTAGCTGTGTCAATCCAGTAGGGTGCGTTAGCGATAGTAAAATGTAGGGTGCGTTAGACGGCGACAATCTTTGCTCTTACTTAGACTAGCAATCCGTCGTAACGCACCACCCACCAGATATATTAAAGATAGAATAATGCCTAATTATAGAAGACCTAATGTTTCTGGTGGTACTTATTTTATCACCCAAGTTACTTATCAACGTGAACCCTGGCTCTGTAGTGAAATTGGACGGAAGGCTCTCAGAGAATCTCTTGAAAAGGTAAGAGAAAAACATCCTTTTTCAATTGATGCTTTTGTTTTGTTGCCAGATCATTTTCATTGTTTGTTAACTTTGCCACCAGAAGATAAGGATTTTTCTGTGAGATTGCGATTGATTAAAACGTATGTCACCAAGCATTATGTAGAACAATTAGATATTAATCGAGAAGTTTCTCAGTCACGAATAAAGCGCAGAGAGAGCAATCTTTGGCAGCGGCGCTATTGGGAACATTTGCTTCGAGATGAAAGAGATTTTGCTCTGCATTGTGATTATATTCATTATAATCCCGTAAAACATGGATTATGTGCGAATCCGCAAGATTGGCAGTTTTCAAGCATCCATCGGTTTATCGCTCAGGGAATTTATCCACCTAATTGGGGGAGCGATGGGATCAAAGAAATACCAACAGCAATTTGGGATGAATAATGCATTTATCAATTCTCGTAGGGTGCGTTACGCTATCGCTAACGCACCAATTTAATAATAAAGTTGGTGCGTTACGGCGGATTGTTAATTTCAGTTTTTTATCAGAGATAATCACCGCCTAACGCACCCTACAAGATCGGCGATCGCACTACAAGATCGGCTTTAATCAAAACATTTGTCTAGTAAACGTTCAAGAGCTTCAATTAATGCTATGGTTGTTATTAAAGGGTTTAGATTTGCCAAATATAATCCAAGAACAGCAATGCTTGTATTAATCAATGCTCGTGTTGCATTTATAAAACTTCGTCCTTCACATACGGCTGCTTGAGTATTAATAATGACAATAGTAAAAGTAGCGACAGCAGCATACTCAATTAAAGACACCTCCCCACTAGGATCGATCGCATTTACCGGATTAACCCCAGCGTATAAATAATCATGCAAGGTTATCGGTTGATTATTGAAACCCTCAAAGGGATCAACGGACGCAAAACGCCCTGTATTAGGAGCATAATACCTTGCTCGTAAATAATAGCCATCTACCGCATCATCAAACTGCTCACCAGCAAACAGATAATTATTATCCGCATCCCCGACTTTACGGGTTAAATTACCATAAGCATCATAATCATATTCTACAATGACAGAACCATTATTACCCGTCATTAAACGAGTGCTACCTAAACCATCTACTTGATAGTAAATCCGATTTGCACCGTCATTTTGAGAGATTAAATCCCAACCGTGAGTATAGGTAGTATTAACTGTACCATTAGTTTGATATTCCTCAATCACTTGGGCGTATTGCTGTTGATTGTTGTCGATTAAGAAGCGAGTCACCTCACCATCCACATCAATCGCCACTCGGATACCATTGTGGTCATATTCAAACTCAATGCGTCCGGTTTTGCCGTTTTCCGTGACTTCTACTGCGGTTAATTCACCCTTAGCATTCCACTCATAATTAGTGGTAGTTGCGCCATTTTCTACCTTAGCAAGGAGATTACCCTCATCATCGTATTGATATTGGGTAACATTTCCGCCAAGGATTTCTTTTAATAATCTGTCGTTTTTATCATAGTTATAGGTAGTTTTACCTGCCACTGAATCGACTTTTTCTAAACGATTTCCTACTGCATCAAAACTATAAGTAATCGTTTTGTTACCTGCTACAGTGTCAGTAATTTTCTCTTGAGTTAAACGATAGAGATTGTCATAATTGTACTCCACTGTACGACCATCATTTTCTACCACTTTCACCCGATTACCCATCGCATCTAGGGTATAGGTATAACTAGAAATAATGCCCGTATCATTGCGGTTTTCGAGGTAGGTTAAGCGATTTAATAAGTCATATTGTTGATTTTCAATCACCCCATTGGGGAAGACTGTTTTAATCAAATTACCCACCGCATCATAATCGTAGTCTGTTACTCCATTATCGGCATCTTTAACAGTATCAAGGCGATTCAACACATCATAAGTATAAGTAGTTGTGCCTGAAGGTACGGTTAAGGTAAGAATATTACTAGCCTTGTCGTAAGTATAGCTAATAGTACGGTTATCGGGTTCGGTACGACTAATTAACCTGTCACGCTCATCATAAACATAATTTGTCATCCCTCGGTTATCGATAACGGTAGCTAATTCCCCCGTCAAGGTATAGGTAAAGGTTTCCGTAGCTGTACCATCAGAGAAGGATTTTTCGGTTAACCAGTTACGCTCATTATATTTATAGGTGGTGACTGCTCCATTAAAGTCAGTTAGTTTGATTAAATTACCGATTTTATCGTGAATTGTCTCGTTACGTTGTCCGCCAGGTAAGATGGTAGCTTTTAGACGGCGTAAACTGTCATATTCAAACTTAGTTATATTACCATTTGCGTCTTTTTGCTCGATTAAATTACCCACTAAGTCATATTTATACTCAGTGCGTTGATTTAAAGCATCAATTACCGCCGTTAGTCTTCCTAAAGCGTCATATTCATAATTAGTGGTATTTCCTGCTAAATCTGTTTCTGCTATCACTCGTCCTAAAGGATCATAAGTGGTAGTCATTACCGTATTATTAGCATAAGTTGTGGTAAGAAGACGATCAAGCTCGTCATAATCATACTCAGTGATGCGCCCTAACGCATCTGTTTTGGCAATTTGTCGCCCGTCTGCATCATAATTATAGCTAGTAATTTGATTCAGGGCATTAGTAACAGTTAAAAGACGATCGCTCTTATCATAATTAAATTCGGTACGATTACCTAATTCGTCAATTTCGGCAATTTTTCGCCCAGCTTTATCGTATTCTTTCTTAGTGCGGGGATTATCGGTTAAATTGTCAGGGATACTATCAGGATAAATTACTTCAATTTCTCGCCCTAAAGCATCATAAACATAGATAGTTTTACGTCCTAATTCATCAATAAAACCCGTTAAACGATCTAAAGCGTCGTATTCATTTTGGGTGCGAGGGTTATCGCTTAAATTATCAGGAGTGCTATCAGGTAAGATGGTTTCAATCAATAAACCACGATCATTATAACGGTATTCTGTGCGTCTTCCTAATGCGTCAATTTCTGCTACTTTTTCCCCAGCGGCGTTATATTCGGTTTTAGTAATACCCCTTGCACAACCACAACTACTCCCTTCAGGATCAGCTTTTTCAATCAAGCGCCCTTGAGCATCATAGATATAATTAGTAATAGCACCTAAAGCATCAGTAACACTCGCTACTCGTCCATTACTATCATAGGTAAAGGTGGTTTTTGCTCCCGTAGGATCGGTTAATTCAGTTAAGTTACCACGATTATCATACTTAAAGTTACTAATTTTACCATTAGCATCGGTGACAGTGGTTAAAAGTCCCAAGGAGTCATATTTATATTCAGTAACATTGCTTTCTGTGTCTTTCCGTTTGGTGAGATTACCGTTATTATCATAGGTGTAAGTGGTGACAAAACCTAAAGCAGTAGTCTCTGTCAAGATGTCGTTACTTTGGTTATAAGTAAAGGTTTTCTTGTTACCTTCGCCATCAGTCTCACTAAGTTTATTACCTCGATTATCATAGGTGTAACTGGTGATATTACCTTCGGGATCGGTTTCACTTAACAGGTTATTATCTTCATCGTAAGTGCGTAAAGTAATACCCCCTAATTGATCAACTTCTTGAATGACGTTACCTTGAGCATCAAAAACCCGGGTAATAGTCTTACCAAAAGGATCTTTAACAGTTTGGCTATTAGTAGCATTATCAAAGGTGATATTTAATTCGTTACCATTAGCGTCAATAATTTTGCTGATTTGTCCATTTTCGTCATATTCAGTACGAGTCGCACTGCGTCCCAAGGGATCGATAATTTCTGTTAAGAAGTGTTGACGATTGGGGTCATCATAAACTAGCTCGGTGGTGTTATTAGTGCGGTCAATCACCTCAATTAAATCACCGTTGCTATCATAAACATATTTAATAGATTTACCATCAGGATCGATAATTTCAGTAATGCGACCTTGACTATCTCGTATAAAGTCAATTTCAGCACCCGTTGAGCTAATAATACCCTCATCGGAGAAGGTTAATTTATTGCCATTTCTGTCGGTGACATCAATTAAACCAAAATTCTGATCATAGTTATAAACCGTTCCATCTTTGGTGGTTAATTTGTATTGCGAGGGATTATAACCAAGAAAACTGAATAAAAATGCTCCTACAGTACCGTCACTACGAATAGTTAAAGGAGAGTTTTCTGTTTCTAGCTTATCAAATACCCCCGCATCGGGAGTAAAACTAGGAGCATAAATTGCACCGAAGAAACTAGCAGAAACTGGTACGGGATTAAAAGTAAATCCAACGCGGCGACCATCGGGAGTATTTAAAGTTACTCGTGTCCCGACGGAGAAGGTATTAGAAGTTCCAAATAAATCGGAATTAGCCTCACTTAAATCTCGTCCATCAGGGGAAGACTCGACAATTTTGGCATCTTGTAAACCTAAATCCCAACCATAGCCAAAATCTCCTTGGCTTGCACTTTCTAAGCTATTATAACGACGGACAATTTCAATGGGAATACCAGTTAAAGGAATAGATAGGTCAGTATATTCTAGGGAAAAGTCACCCGGTTTATTTTGTCCCGTCACATTTAAAATAACGCCTTGAACATTACCATTACCACTAAAATCAAAAGCGGTAATTTTTATTAGATAACTTCCATTTGCCAACAAACGAGGATCTAGATTAGCTACCTGCTGATTAGTAACATTTTGAGTGCCTTTTGTCAATAAAGTATAATCTGGATCATTTTCCCCGATATTGCTTAAATCAACTGCTTCAATCGGGGCAATTTCCACTCGATAAAATTCGAGGTTATCATCTGTGATGGTAGCAATAATATCTGTAGGTGACTTGATAATGCCTTGGGTGGCTTCTAAGTTAGTCTTGTTAATTTCAACAACAGGTGCTTTGGTATCACTGGGATCAAGTACCCGCACTTCAATTGTTTCTGTATCCTGATTACCGGCTGCATCGGTAGCAGTAGCAATAATTTGATAAACTCCTGCTTTTTGACCGACAAAAGTGGCAGTATTAATTTGTCCATTGGGACTATTAGGATTAAGAGTTAGCGGAGTTGTATTAGCCGTCAAAGTGAGGGTTTTAACTTCGATATTATCCGTTGCTCGAACTTGGAAATTAATACTTTCCCCAATATTAATCAGGTTACTATTAAAGCCTAATTCCACTACCGGATTAGTAATATCATCATTGCTAAGGGTTAAGTTATAGGTTTGAGTGGTGATTCCCCCGCGTCCATCGCTGACTTGAATCGTCACAGGATAAATACCTTGATTTTGGGATGCAGATTGCCAACGAATACGGCCAAATTGATCAATAGTTAAACCTTGAGGAGCCTGTAAGAGATTATAGGTTAAAGCGTCATTATCTGCATCTTTGGCAATGACATCATATTTGTAAGTAACGCCTAGTTGAGCTAATTCTAACGGCTGAGAGCTAATAATCGGTGCCTGATTAGGAGTAACTCGGATATAGTAATTTTGATAGGCAATTCCACCATCTGCATCCGTCGCTGTGACTGTAACTTGAAAATCACCGTTAGTGGTGTTTTGAGTTTGCCAAGTAATTAAACCTGTATTTGTATCAATAGTCATCCCATTGGGTTTAACCGTTAAATTGTAGCTAATAGCGGTATTTTCGGGATCATTAGCCTCGACATCGTATTGATATAATCCCCCAGCACCAATGATGATTTTAGGTGTGCTGGTAATACTAGGTAAATTGTTGTCTAATGTGGATAAAACTTGTAATTGATAGGATTGGGTATTAGTCCCACCAAAACCATCGCTAACTTTGATTTCAACGGTTTGTTTTCCTAAATTAGTAGGGGTATATGCTATTAGTCCAGTATTGGCATTAATGGTCATCCCTTCAGGGGGATTAATCAGGCTATAGGTTAGGGTATCATTATCAAAATCAGTGGCTCTTACTTCATAGCTGTAGGTATTATTAATCAGGGTAACTGTGTTAGGAGAGGAGATAATTTGCGGTGGGGTGTTAATACCTTTAGTATTGAGGAAAAATTCTTGAGTAGCAATGCCTCCTTTACCATCAGACACTCGCAAAACTACTCGATTATTACCGATTTGATTTTGTTTCGGTTGCCAAATTAAGCTACCAGTTTCTGCATCAACTGCCATGCCTTCAGGTTGATTCAGCAAGCTATAGGTTAACCTGTCATTATTGGCATCGGTAGCAGTAGCTTGATAGGTTAATAATTGTCCTATTTGGGCAGTTTTAGACGCTGTGCTAGTGAATACGGGAGCTTGATTGGGGATAGGTTGATCAATTTTTTGGTTGCCAAAGTTGATGTTACTAACAGTTTCTCCTGCTTTGAGTTTTATAGTATAAAAATCTGGACTAGCAATACTATCCGGTAATCCTTGTACATTGATAACATCAAAACCTGGGCTTAGTCCATTATTGTCAAGTCCAACAATTTTTATAGCTCGGACTGGTTGGGTAAAATTGATTGAAGCAAGATCAAAAATTGAAGTTGTTCCGCCGTCTCCAATTCCAAGTAAGACAAAATCTTCTAAGTTAGAACTAACGTAAACTTCTGCTTGTTCTCCAGCAAATCCGATTTCTGGAATAAAAATATCGTTACCCGGTTTATCAATAATAATTTCGTCAGTAAAACCAACAGTTACATAAGAGCCTGTAGGAAGTGATAATGCTCCTAAAGTATCACTTCCTAAAATAATATCAACACTGACTAAAACAGGGCCATTTCCATCATTATCTGCTCCATAAGGTTCATTAAACGTACCTGCTCCACTGTTAAAGTAGTCAATAATAATATCTGCAAAACCATCTCCTAGAGAATCTGTCGGTTGCCCACCAGGATAAGTTTGTTTATAATCTGTGGTTACAATTTCCCTGACAATATAAGTACCTGCTTCTAACCCAGTGAATTGATATTTTCCGTTTTCATCGGTGATTTGACTAGACTCATTGTTATCAAAAGTGCCATTATTATTTGAGTCAACATAGACGGTAATTCCTTCTAAAGCAGGTTCATTGTTAATAAATGTCCAGGAAAGAATATCATGGTTTCCTAATCCTGCCCCTGTAGCAGAAGTAAAACCGACAAAAAACTCATTTTGTCCGAGAATTTTAGCAATATTAACTGTTGCGGAAACAGTGGCTTGTGTAGGGCGATTAGAATCTTGAGAGACTCTAGCTTCTAGTAATTGTGACGAGCCATTATAGTCAATCCAAACATTCCAAATTTCTCCATTATTGAAGCGAGTAGGAATATTAGCTTGGACAATAGAGGTTGTGCTTCCATTAACATTAATACCAATATGATTGCCATTATTTTGATCTTGGCTACCATTATTAAATGTATCTAATTCAACAACAACAGTATTGTTTAAACCTGCGTAACCAATTCCTCCCCCTGCACTACCAATGGTATCTGTTGGACTAACAATAAAGGCAATTCCATCCGCACCTTCACCATCTTCATCCCCAAGTCCACTCGAATCAGAGATTGAAAAACTAAAGTTAGTAGAGAAAGATAAATTTTCTCCATTTTCTCCTACAAAGCTAAAGGGATTCTTTAGTAAAGCGTTTCCCGATGAATAAAATTCTGATTCTGCTAATCTTAAAACGTCTTTATTGCTGGCAATTTCAGAATTAACTATTTTACTATCGCCATTGAGTCTCATGGATGATATATCAACAAAATCCTCAAAATTAGCTGAATCCCATATTCCGTTACCATTAGCATCTTCCCATTTAACCCCTTCAATTGTTCCTAATAAAGCATTATTTAAAGCAATAACAAACTCTTGAGTATCCACACCCCCACGATTATCCGTAACCTTAACAGAAATATCATAGTTACCAACAGTTTTACCTGCTGTATTCCAGAGAATTTCTCCTGTTAAATTATCAATGCTCATTCCTTGAGGAGCATCAACTAAAGAATAGGTTAAATTATCCTCATCAGGATCAATCGCATTAACATCATAAACATAATTTTGACTGGTACTAGCTTTAAGAATAGGCTCAGAGATGATGACAGGTGCATAATTATCCGTTTCTTCTTCTAATACCGATAAAGTATAAACCTGAGTCGCAATACCCCCCTTACCATCATCAACTTGTAAGGTTATCTCGGTTGCTCCTGAGACGGTGGGAGTGAATGTAACAACACCTGTATTTTGATTGATTACCAAACCATTGGGGGCATTGATGACAGAATAAGTTAAATTGTCATTATCAGCATCAGTCGCATCAGCATCATAACGATATTCACTGTTCAGATTACCAGAAACGACGGGATTGGAAACGAATACTGGAGGACGATTTGGTTGAGAATCAATAACGTTGGTTACTACCCCTAAATTATAAGTTTGGGTATCCCTTCCCCCTTTACCATCTTCCACTGAAATAGAGATGTTATAATTGCCGATTGTTGGGGATTGCCAACTTAAAACACCAGTATTATTGTCAATGGTTAAACCATCAGGGGCAAGGGAGAGGGAGTAGAATAAGGTATCATTATCCGCATCAACGGCATTTGCATCATAACTATAATCATTACCGACAATAATCTTTAACTCAGGATTAGTCGTAAATTCAGGAGCATTATTCGCGGAAACAGCAGAAACAATTAAGTTACTAGGGTTAATGACAAAACTAATGGTTTGACTATCATTCCCCCCTTTACCATCACTCACAGTATAAACAAAATTGCCGCCATTACCATTAACATCTGCTAGAGGGGTGTATAGCAAAGAAGTTAGAGAATCAATCGAAATCTCATCACCCACATTAATAACTGTACCATCAGCTAAAGTGATTATTCCTTTGCTGTTATCTGGTAATTGAGTGACAGAAACCGTTAAAGTATCCCCATCAATATCTGTAGGTGGATTAATATTTAAGGGGATAGGTTGACTGTCTTCTGGTAAAGTAATAGTTTTATCCGCATCTGTTACTGGAGAATTATTACCAGAAGTATTCTCAGGGGTGATAATAAAACTAATGGTTTGACTATCACTACCCCCTTTACCATCACTCACAGTATAAACAAAATTGCCCCCATTACCATTAACATCTGCTAGGGGTGTGTATAGCAAAGAAGTCAGAGAATTAATTGAAATTTCATCACCCACATTAATAACTGTAGCATCAGCTAAAGTTATTTTCCCTTTAGTCTTATCAGGTAATTGGCTAACAGTAGCAGTTAAACTATCTCCATCAATATCTGTAGGCGGATTAATGTTTAAAGGGATAGATTTACTATTTTCTGGTAAAGTAATAGTTTTATCCGCATCTGTTATCGGAGAATGATTAACAGGTGTTTGAATCGGATTAATCACAGAACTAGGATTAATCACAAAACTAATTATTTGACTATCACTCCCTCCTTTACCATCACTCACAGTATAAATAAAATCACCACCATTACCATTAACATCTGCTAGAGGCGTATAGGTAAGTGCTGTTAACTCACCGATTGTTAGGGTGTCATTCAAATTAACTAAACTACCATCTCGTTTACGAATAACCCCTTTCCTACTGTCAGGTAACTGAGTGATACTAATAATTAAAGGATCGCCATCCATATCTACTGGAGGATTAATGCCTAACCCGACGGGTAAACTTCCTTGTTGTAGCGTAATTGATTTATCAGCGTCGGCTACCGGTGGCTTATTATCAGGTGGATTCACCGAATTATCATTATCCAGAATCGTGCCAATTCCCTCACCTTGAATCAGGATAGCATTGGTTACTCCTGTTAAATTGACCGTGAAGGTTTCCGTAGGCTCGCTAATTGTATCGCCCTTCACAGCAACTGCGATCTTTTTCTCCACTTCTCCCGGTGCAAACGTCAAAATTCCCGTCGAAGATTCATAATCTGTACCCGCTTGGGCAGTTCCATCCTTCGTTGTAAATTGAGCCGTCACTGTTGTGGTTGTAGGCGCTGATAAACGAACTGTAAAATTAGCAGATTGAGTTCCTGTATTCCCCTCCGTCACTGTGGTATTTTCAATGCTCAAAGACGGTAACTGAATCGGTTCTCCAATTGGTTCCCCAAAACTGAACCGAAATACTAAATCATTAAAATCGCGATCGCCGCCGCCCCAAAAATCTTCCCAGGCCCAGGTCTGACTATCCTGTTGAGCATGGACATGATTTAAACCATCCTCATTGGCCGCCGCATAGGAAAAGAAAACCGGCGGGGCATTTTCTCCCTTGGCGATCGCCTCTGTTGTCCCGTTAGCGACTAGATACCATCCCAGATATTTCCCAGAAGGGACGTTAAACGTTTTACTATCAAACCCTTTCCCAGAGGCAAAAATTACCTGGCGGCGATCGCCTGACAAGGCCGCATCTAAATAACCCTGATCCCCTGGTTTAATCCCATTAATCTCACCATCCGGGGTATCAACCAAGTAATAACCCATCTCGTTTGGAAAAGTATTATCCTGACTAACAGCCTCAACTGTGAGGGGAACCTGCTGTTCTTTGTCTCCGGGTAAGACAATTCCTGCTTGAGCAATATTAAAAACCACGTCGTTAAAATCTTGATCTCCCCCACCCGTCAAATCTTCCCAATTAAGTCGCCAGATTCCGCGGCCAAGATGACTACTTTGGGAATGATCAAAGTTATCAGGATTAGCTCCTTTCAGGGAGAAAAAAGCTAACCCCGATTGACCCTGATTTTGTCGATTATTTTCTAACCAATTAGCGCTAGTATTGTTTTGAATCAGATAAAAACCTAGACGACTCCCCCCCGCAACGGTGAATTCCCGCCAATTTCCCGCTTGATTACCCGAATTGAAGAGAGTTTGTCGGCTGGGACTGCTTAAAGCGGCTTCGGCGAATCCTGGTTCACCAGGTGCGATACCTTCTACCCCACCTAAAGCATCCACCAGAAAGAATCCCACTTCATTATTAAAATCTGCCTCTCGCACTGTCCACTGGACAACCATATTCACCCTTTCTGACGGATTACCCGGAACAACTAAAACCTCGCCTAAATCATCTAGCTGAGTGATTTGAGGAGTCCCTCGCCAAGAAGTATCTTGGTCGGAAAAGGAGAAATTAACAGCCTCTGGATTAACTAATAATGGGGTTGATAGCAGAGAATCACCTTGATTAGCTAAGTTATCGCTCGCCGCCGCGCTCACGGGAGCAATAAAATTGGTAGGAGAAGATAGGGTGAGAGGCGTGACTAGAGGAGTCACCTCTGGCCTTGTCGGAGCCAGCATAGATGGCGCTGTCGCCATCAAGGTCTGATCTACTCCCAAAAGACCTGATCCATCTTCTAGAAGTATTGGGGGAAGTGTTGGAAAATCCACTTATGCCTTCTGCTTGGATGTCTAGCTTGATTCCTTAAATTAATCTTTGTTGGCATCCTAAGGGCGTTTCTTTTTACTGTCAATTATATATAAATTATTTGCATATATATATATATATCATTAGTTTTGCTAATTATATTAAATCCATTTTCAATAATATGATTAACTGTCAATCCCACTTTAAAAACCCACTTCCCACTCTCTACTTCCCACTCTCCCAGAACTTTTAAACAGGATTTAGTAAGCTAAGACGCATTTTAACCGGCTGTGCTTAGATTAGCTAAATCTCCCCCAATCCCTTTACTGTTGCCTCTTGCCGGCTCTTCTGGTTTTTGTGTGGAAGGAAGAAGTATTGGGATAATTTGGGTGCATCTCTATTTTGTCGAAATATCTATATTACATTTGGGCGCACGCAGTTCGATAAACTCACTGACCACGGTGCGCCCCTACCATTGGCGCAATCATATTATTGTAGGGGCGAATTGCATTCGCCCTCTTTGAATAACTTCTGCTGCTCACCTATAGGTGAGGGAAAGTCACAAATAGGAGATGCAGCCGATAGATAATTTTCGGGAAATATAGTCTTTAAAGCCTTGTCTGGCAAAACTCCTACGAATGATAAGCGCTGATTATCACACAAAGTTGAGGAGAGCCTCTTGCCTGTTGCCCCTTGCCTTATCTCAACAAGCAATTTAAATACTTAAGTAGGGAGGCACAATAGTAACCAGAGCGAGGGGGAAGTTTCCTGATCGAAGCATATCGATTCCCCTGGAACTTTTCTACAAGAGAGCGGAATTCGACGATAAGGAATACCCGTGCCACTTGAACACTTGGGGTGTGGACAAGGGTATGCCGACGGTGATTGTCCCGGGAGGAGAATCCCCTTGAGAACGAATTCCTCGATTGTAAATCGGTCGGGCGAATTGTATGCCCCCGACTTGAGCTACGAACAGTTCCCCCTCGAAAGTTCCCGCCTCGATCGGTCGATGAATCATATCCCAACGAAAAGCTCTCATCCGCGACCCTAGTTCATCGATATCGTGAAAAGTAATAGTCTCGATCAGGGGCTGTAAATTGATATTCATTTTGTCTGATTTAGGATAGCAGAATTATTAAAAATTATTAAGTATTATTAAGAGTTATTCTCTTGTCAATAGGCAGGATACCTCACCAATCTTAATTGTAGAGTTTTTTGGCTTTTATGGGTTAATAACGTCAGACTCTGACTTTTTTCCTTGATTGAAAGAAATAGGGGTTTCTCGTTATCCGCAATATTTTTTAAAATTTATGGTCAATTCTTAATAAAAATCTATAAGTCTAAGTTTGCCATTTTTTGATAGCGATCGCTCTTGCCAAGCTTCTATAATAGTCTTCTAGAGGCTAATAGATAGAAACTCGCTGTTTATTCAAGCAAGAAAATTTAGAAAGAAGATAGGAGATAAATACCCTTAAAATTAATTAGCAGGAGGAAATATTACCAATTAAAGGTTTGCTGCTATGAAATTCCGTCAATTGATACAGGCCACAGAAAATAAATACAATCGGCTGCTGGCAAATCTGCTCTCGCTCTACATTATCTACCCGTTTTTAGTATATCTACCCCTGGGAGATTGGCTGATTTTCTTTTTCTTCTCCCTCTCTCTGATCATCGCCGTCTATCAGATCGATCGAAGTAAATTGGCTTTAAGATTTAATATCGGTCTGTTTTTGATTGCCCTCCTCCTGCGAGCATTCAGCACGATTATCCCTATTTATAGCGATTTCAACCCTTGGTTCGAGCTATCTAGTACATTAATTTCTCTAGCTTTTGTTAGTTTATGTGTGTACTCAATTTTACTAGAATTAATTCTCGCCGAACAGGTAACATCCGATATCATCAAAGGGGGAATTTGTGTCTATTTTCTCCTAGGATTTTTCTGGGCATCCGCTTATAATATCGTCCAGATTTTCGACCCCGATTCCTTTAGCTCCGCCGCTAAAACCGTCAACCAGGCGGATCTACTTCATTTCAGCTTTACTACCTTGGCCACGGTGGGCTACGGTGATATAGTTCCTACCAGTAAAATCGCTAGAGTTTTAGCCAATTTAGAAGGAATGACTGGAGTTCTCTATCCCGCCGTTTTTATCGCTCGTTTAGTCAGTTTACACAATGGTCGTTAACCAAAACAATCCATCGCCTTGGGGGAATATTAGATGATTATGCGTCGCTTCATGCCGATTCTTTCTTTACTTTTGCCTTGGGTCACTGCTGCGGCAGTCTTGGCGGAAATACCGACTCTGGCCCAGGAAATCCGCCCAAAAACGGCGGAACAGGTGATTGAGCAACTCTGTGCTAATTTAACCAAACAGCGATCGTTCACCGTCAATATGGATGTCACCTATGACGATTTACTCGACTCCGGGGCAAAAGTTCAGTACAGTGCCTATCAAAACATCTGGGTAGAGAAACCCGATCGCCTGCGCTCGGACTACACTGGGGATGAACGAGTTACCCGCTTTTTTTACGACGGTAAAACCTTCACCCTCGCGGATCTGGAACGGGATCTATACGTCACGAAACCGGCGCCGAATACTCTAGATGAAGCCTTAGACCAAGTAGAGCAAAGGTACGGGATCACCATTCCCATGTCCAATCTGGCAGCGAACGATCCCTGTGCAGATCTAATGGCCGATGTCAGGCAAATTATTTTTATCGGCAACAACATGGTTAGTGGTGAACAAATGTATCACCTGCTGCTGATCGGTAGCGATCGCGACTATCAAATCTGGGTCACGCAGGATGCCACCCCCCTACTGAGAAAAGCGATTATTACCTATAAAACTCTACCCGGTTCACCCCAGTACACGGCAATATTATCCGACTGGAATTTTAATCCCAGTACACCCGCCGATACTTTCACTTTCCAACCGGGGTCAGAGTCGATCCCTATCGAACTTCTACCCCCTAGGGATAATCAATCCCCGCCGTAAACCCCGTTCATAAAATGCGATCGCTTGTCGGTATTCCCCTAAATCAGCGTTTTGATATACTTTGAATGTCTAACGAATTCGAGGTGGGATCATGAAGTCGCAGATTGGACGCTGGGGTAATTCTTTAGCGATTCGGATTCCCAAGTATGCGGTGGCGGCACTGAATCTCAATCCTAAGGACGTTGTTGAATGTTCTGTGGAAAACGGAAAGCTAGTAATTGAGCTAATTCAAGCCTTGCCTGAGTTAAACCTCGAAGAACTACTGGCTGAGGTTGTTGAATCACCGGAGCCGGAAGTGGATTGGGGACGGCCAATGGGAGAGGAGGTTTGGTGACATACATTCCAGTTGCTCCAGGATGTTCTCAGAAGAATTAAGCCGATTCTGTTCTGATCGGGACATTCTCAAAAGCCTTACTCTATCCGAACCCAACCCAGATTTATTATAGAAAATGTTCCCGCCAGAGTTCGTGTAGAAACAGGAGAGCGTTTTTTTTGCACCAGAAACCGTCGAACGCTTGCAGAAAATAATCTGGGAAGATAAAAAAATCAAGGAGTCCGGGCCATGAAAAGATCTTTACGTCAAAACTTATGTGTTCTTGCCGCCCTCCTCTTGGGTACAAGTTTACTGATCACGGATTATGTGGACGCTCGCGGTGGCGGTGGTGGTGGTAGTCGTGGGGGTGGTGGAGCTTCCCCACGGGTTAACCGCAGTAGTGATCTGCAAAACCGAGGGAATTTCAGTAATCGTTCCCAACCCTCTAGAGATTTTTCTGGAAGACAGGGGGAAAGACAAACTAATCAACAAAACCGTCAAGGGGAACGCACGGAAAGACAGGGTGAACGGCAAACCGGTCAACAAAACCGGCAGGGTGAACGCACCGAAAGAACCGATACCCGTCAAGGGGAACGCAGCGAAAGACAGGGTGAACGGCAAACCGGTCAACAAAACCGGCAGGGTGAACGCAGCGAAAGAACCGATACCCGTCAAGGGGAACGCAGCGAAAGACAGGGTGAACGGCAGCAGCAGGTTAGCGATCGCCAACAGAACCGTCAGAACTTTATTGACGATAATCGCAACGGTTACTGGCGTGGTGGCGGTTGGTACGGTGGCGGTTATTATGTCCCCCCGGGTTGGGGTTGGGTGGGGTTGACCACTGGCCTAGTCATCGGTTCAGCGATCGCTACTCTCCCCCCCTACTACAATACCGTCTATGTGGGTTCCACTTCCTACATTTACTCGGACGGCATCTATCTTCAACCTAACGGTAGTTCCTACACGGTGGTGGCCCCGCCAATCGGCGCAATTGTCACCTATATCCCAGACGGCTGCACCACAATTACGGCTGACAATATGCTTTATTACAATTGCAGCGGTATTTACTATCGGCCTCTGTTTGAGAATGGTTCCACGGTTTATCAGGTGGTTCGCTTCTAATCGGTTTCTTCTTCATCAATAATTGCCGCTCGATCTAATAATAATAAATCTCGTAGGCGATCCGTATCTAATTCTGTTAACCAATTTTCCCCGGCATCTACGGTTTGTTCCGCTAATTGTTTTTTGCTTTCGATCATCTCATTAATGCGTTCCTCTAGGGTTCCCGTACAGATGAATTTATGTACCTGAACATTGCGTTTTTGTCCGATGCGGAAAGCGCGATCAGTGGCCTGGTTTTCTACGGCCGGATTCCACCAACGATCGATATGAAAAACGTGATTAGCGCGGGTTAGATTTAATCCTGTTCCCCCCGCTTTCAGGGAGAGAATAAAAATCTTCGGTCCTTGGGGATCATTTTGAAAGCGCTCGATCATTTCTACCCGATCTTTTGTTTTGGTAGAACCGGAGAGAAATAATATTTCCTCGGCTAATTTTTTCTGGAGATGGGTTTGTAGGAGTTTTCCCCACTCGGCAAATTGTGTAAAAATTAAAGCTTGATCGCCTTCTGCTATCACTTCCTCTACCATGGCTTCTAAGCGTAATAATTTACCCGATCTTTGACTGGTTTCTAAACTATTTTCTTTCAAAAAATGCGCAGGATGATTACAAATTTGTTTTAGTTGCATTAGCAAGGTTAAAATTAATCCATGTCTCTGAATTCCTTGGGTTTCTTCAATTTTCTGGAGCGTTTTCTCGACTAATTGTTGATAAAGTTGTCCCTGTTCTTTTGATAAACCACACAGGACATTCATTTCCTGTTTTTCTGGTAAATCTTCAATAATAGTTTTATCGGTTTTTAATCTCCTTAAAATAAAAGGACGGACAAGAGAACGCAAATTATGCAGGGATTCTTGATCGCCGTATTTTTCAATGGGAAGGGCAAAACGACGCTGAAAAAAGGCTTGAGTTCCTAAAAAATTGGGATTGAGAAAATCCAAAATTGACCATAATTCCGTCAGGCGATTTTCTACGGGAGTTCCCGTTAAGGCAATGCGAAATCCTGCGGGTATTTTTCGCACTGCTTGGGATTGTTTAGCCGTAGAATTTTTAATATTTTGAGCCTCATCTAAAACTAACCCTTGCCATTGTACTGCTTCTAAACTGGACAGATCGCGATAGATTAAAGGATAACTGGTAATAACAACCGATTGATTTTTTACCGCTTGAGCAAAAGCTTGACCTTTTAATCTTTTTTCGCCATGATGCACAAAAACCGCCAGGGTGGGAGCAAATTTTCTTAACTCATGTTCCCAGTTATTAACCACGGAAGTGGGAGCAACCACTAACACCGGGTTAACTAACATATTCTCTTCTTTTAATGCTAGTAAAAAAGCGATTAGTTGCGGGGTTTTTCCTAAACCCATATCATCGGCTAAACAAGCACCTAAACCCCACTTTTCTAGGAAAGCTAACCAACTAACTCCCTTGAGTTGATAGGGACGTAATTCTCCCTGAAATTCCCGCGGTGGGTTGATTAATTGAATCCCTTGATTGTTATTTAAATTATCAATTAATTCCTTTAATGCTCCCTCCGCTTGGAAATTGACTACCGGCAGTTTAGCAATTAGATTATTATCTCCTGAACTCAAGCGTAGGGCATCTTCCACTGAGAGATTCAGGGGAGTGATGGTATTATTTAAAATTGCCTGAGCTGCTTTGACATCCGTAGGTTGTAGGATTAACCATTTGCCTCCCACTTCCACCACTGGCGATTTTTTCTCTAATAACTTATCAAAATCTTTTTTCGATATTTCCTGTTCCCCTACCACTAATTTAAGCTGAAAGTTTAACAAACTGGTTAAACTTAATCTTTCTCCTTTTTTGGGAGTGACAGTGGCAGCAATCTTAATTCCTAATCTTTGTTCATTACTACCGGCAGTTAAACCCGTTGGTAAAATTACCCCTAATCCCTGCTCTTGCAATTGCCAAGCGATCGAGCGAATAAACTGATAAACTTCGATCGAATCAAGAGAACATTCCTCTGGGTGTCTTTGCTCTAAACTAATTCTAATCGGTTCGTACAATCGCGCCGCTAATCCCAATCCTTTTAAGAGAATTTCCTGGGGATTATTGACAACTCTTTGATAACTATGATAACTTTCTTTGCCCTCTAACCAAATCAACTTGGCACTAATGAGAAATTCGGGATCATCTAACGCTTGTAAATAATAGGTGAGTTTCCACACTGTTCCTAGACTGGGAGGTTGTAAACATAAACAAACACGGTATTGATTCTCGATTAATTGGCGATTATTGCCATTAACTAAACTTTCTTGGATAGGAAACACCCAGTTATTATAAGCATTTTCTAGACGCTGTAAATTCTTGGCTTCTAAAGCAATGTCATGATGATCACTGCTTAAAGATTGTAGCCAGGGTTTCACCATCAATGACGGCGAAATATTAACAGTACTATCTATTTTTTGTCGTAAACGAGCATCGACAATATTTTTTAAGCAATCGAGAATAATTGTTTGTGGTTCGCTATTTTCTTGATAGGCAAGACAAACCGGGGGGATGGTTTGGATAAACTTAGCTAAACGAGTGCGATCGATGGTACTATCTAGCAGCGGATACCAGCAACTTTGACCTTGATTTATTCCCGCTAAAAATTTCCCCCTTGCTAATAAATCTAAACTCCAACGGTGCAAATACAGCCAAAATCGTAGATCATTGCCGATAAATTCGGCCTTAGCTAGGGGGAATTTCTCCCATAACTGTACTATCATCCCCGCAGAAAAAGTTAATCCCGATACCTGCCATGGTTGCCAAGACAAGGATTTAGGTGTGGGTTCGAGAATTTGCCCCGACAGCAGCGGTAAAAAATATTTTTTCCTTGGGGGAGAATAACTAGGGAGACTGAGCTTGATTGATTCTGGAGAATACCGGTCAAGCTGAGGAGAAAATTTCTCAATAAATTGGGCTAATGCCCCAGATTCTAGACAAAAAGGATGATTTTCCTTTGTTTCACTTAATTCTTTCCCTTGCCACTGTTCACCCCAAAGAAAAAAAGCACTATCCTGCGGACGAATCAGCCAATTACCGTGTAGAGTAGTCATTATGAAATAGGGAAATTCCTCTAAAAAACTTGCTGTTGAAAAGGTAACAAATCTCGATTTTGTCGCTGCTTCTGACGCTAAGAGCCTCTAATCTTCTATTTTAGTTGACAAGGGCTGATTTCTCAAGCAGAATCTAGTCAAGCGATTAGCCCCGATCCCATGGTCATTATCAACAATAATGAATAGAGTTATTTTTAAACTATGTACAAATCGATTGCCCTAACCCTCGTCCTCAGTCTTCCCCTTAACTTGTCCCTAGTTGGTCAGACGGAAGATTTAAACCACCTACAGCAATTATTATCCACCCGAAAATGTCCCCAATGCGATCTGAGCGGTTCGGGGTTGGTGCAATCGAATCTAGCTGGGGCAAAATTAAATGGGGCCAATCTCGTTGGTGCCAATCTTAGTCAAGCTAATTTAAGTGGAGCAGATCTGAGTGGTGCCAATTTAACCGGCGCTTCTTTCTTTGGTGCTAATCTGACTGGAGCGAATTTAACTGGGGCAATCTTGACGGGTGCGGATTTAAGAGGTGCTTATCTCAATAATGCTAACCTCGACAACACCAAACTAGATACTGCATACGTGCAGGGTGCGGTGGGAATTCCCAGTGCTGCCGGTACTCCTGAACTATTCTACGGACTAGGGATGGTGGAAGGAAAACAGGGACGCACCAGCACCGCTATAGAAAATTTTAATAAGGCCTTGACAATTAACTCAGAATATGCTCCAGCTTATCTGGCCCGGGCCATGGCTCACTATCGTCTGGGACAAAATGCTCTAGCGGCCCAGGACGCTCAAATGGCTTCGACTCTCTTTCAACAGCAAGGTAATACCCCCGGTTACGAAGCGGCAGAGAATTTTATTAAAGGCATGGAAATCGCCCTAAAACCGCGAGAACAAGGTGGTGGCAACGCTCAATTAGACCAAATGGTGCAGGGGATTGGTTCTCTGCTCTTACAGTTTGTTTTACCCGCTTTGGGACTGTTTTAATCCTCGTCCGCTGGCTCTTCTAAATGTTCCGAGACCGCGTAATAAAGGTCAAGGACATGATGATCGGCAAGACGATAAAAGACTCTCCGTCCCTGTTTTTGGTATTTAACTAATCTTAAGGCTCTTAGGGTTCTTAACTGGTGCGACACGGCCGATTCACTCATCCCTAAGTCGTCGGCTAAGTCACAAACACATAATTCTTGTTTGGCTAAAAGCGACAGTATTCTGAGGCGGTTGGCATCCCCCAAAAGGCTGAAAAATTCGGCCATTTTTTGGGCTTTTTCGATTTCTAATCCCTGCAAGTTCTGGAATTTCGCCCCTTGGTGATGGGATTCCCCACAAACCGGTGCTATTTTCTCTATGGCCATGTTTTTTCCCGATCGGTTTTAAGGAAAAGTTGAGAAAGGGAGGTATCGATCGAATCTTCCATGCCGATACTTGTCCCCTTCTCCCCAATAACTAAATTTAAACGCAACCACAGCCCTGGTGTCCACAGCCTTTCTCGTTCTCGTTAACGTGACCATTGGCACAAGCTTGGCAACAGTAGTATTGATCGTTTTCTTTGATGGCATCGGCGATCGATACTACACACAAACAGGATTTACAAGCACATTTCATCATGGTGACAGCGATCATGGTTACTACCTCGGAACTTCTTTACTGACTTTAGTATAACATCTGAACAGATGTTCATGGATTGAATAAAGTTAAATTTTTCTAAAACTCAGACGGGTGGGAAGTTCTCCTTGATCAGTGATCAGATTTGAGTTTTCAGTTTGCATATAGAGCTTTTCACGTTACTGAGGTATCGACAAGTTTTGCCAACAAAGAGTTTAACCCCCTTGCCCATGCCTCATTCTGATGAAAACGGCTATATATAGTCTAAGGTAGAAAAAAGTTAAATACTGACTAAACCGCCCAATCATAAGAACTTAGGCGACAAATTCTGATGTTATTAGCATTAAAACAACTAACTGTTACCCCAGGCGATCGCCTGTTGTTAACTTCACTCACTTGGCAAGATTATGAAACAATTCTTGACGAATTGGGAGATCGACGGTCAATTCGTCTATCTTATAGTCAGGGAACTTTAGAAGCAATGACTCCTCTTTTTATTCATGAAAACACCAAAGTTTTAATCGGGGATTTGGTTAAAGTTCTTCTGGATGAATTAGAGTTAGACTATGAACCCGCTGGATCGACAACCTTTAAAAATCAACAAATGGATCAAGGAATAGAACCAGATGAGTCTTTTTATATCGAAAATTGTGCTGCCGTTAGGGGAAAAAAGCGACTTGATTTGGCTATTGATCCCCCTCCCGATTTAGCAATTGAAATTGATATTACTAAGCGAACCCGATTTAATAATTATGAGCGATTGGGTGTTCCTGAATTGTGGCGATATAATGGAGAGAGACTGGAAATCAATGTTTTGCAAGGATCGGAATATGTTGAATCTTCCCAAAGCCGACTATTTTCTCAATTTAATCTAATAGAAAAAATTCCAGAAACGCTACAAAATAGTCAAAAAATAGGTAGTGCAATGGCATTAAAACAATTCCGAATTTGGGTCAAGCAAACGCTTAATCCCTAACTTCAAATCGAGAACGAAGTCAGGGAACTTTTGCCGATGATAATTTAGGGGTTATAGTTTTCGGTTTAAGGCTGCACCTATTCCTAATACTCCTAAACTCAGTAACCCTAGAATTGATGAAGGTTCGGGAACTGATCCGGGAAGAGTACCCTGTATAAAACTATAACTGCTTATCTCCGCTAGTGCATTAGTGTAACCTGTTGCATCCCCAAAGAAAAGTCCGTCGGAAGCATTTGGGGTAACTCCACTCAAAAGGGCTAAAGTGGCAATCGGTAGGTCGTCAATGTATAATTGAGCGTTTCCGCTGTTAAATGAACCTTCCAAGCGATAATTATGAAACACGGTATTGTTAAATGATCCTGGCAGTATTTGAAATGCTGAAATGCCGATTGCGTCAGTCCCAAACCCAACCGTAAAACGTTGTGATGAACTATTGATGCTTAATCCCAAACCAAAGAAATTTTGAGGATTTAGTACAAATTCATCTTGAAGCACTCGTGATCGCCAAGATAAGGTAAAAGGCTGAGTCGTGTCAACGACATTCGCTAACGTATAGCCGTTAACACCATCACCTGATCCTAATGTATTTTGAGTGAGAACACCGTTACTGATAGAAAACACATCTGTCTCCGTTGCTGTATTACCATCTACCAAATACGTCCATCCTTGTGAACTTGGTAAGGTATTAAAGTTCAAGGTGACGTTAGAAGCGTTAACAGGTACAATCACGAAGGTACTAACAGCTAAAACAGAGGATGTGATCGCTATCTTGGATAAGCAATTCTTACCCCCCCCCGAAAATCAATCAGTTTTACTAATGTCATAATTGAAAAGCCTCTGGAGAATTAGATTTGAGTGATTGTTTAGTTGTATAGTAGTATAGTAATGAAGCTTTCTGGATTGCTCAGGGGAAATTTAAGGAAGTCTTTGGGATCGCTTTAGGAAAGTTAATCATTGGATAAAATCAATGCTAGGGAATATTTAAGGATTTTTTGAGGGCAGTTTGAACTTGGTTTAGGATGTCTGAGGGTAAAATGCCTAGTTTCTGTTGAAAAACGGACTGGTTGACCGTCGCAATCTTGTCAGTTCTGATTACAGAGGTCTTTTTTAAGCCTGTTTGTGAGAAGTTGGGATGTCCTTCCCTAACCAGTATCCAAGTTTCCCACCACTCTCCAGGGGGGATTTTGGAGAAGATTCCCAGGATGATTTGTTCTTCTCGATGTACAGCTAAAACTAGCGCGGGTCTGAGTTTTGTGGTGCTAAGGTCGCTGAAGGGAAAGCGAACTAACCAAATTTCGGCAGCTTTAGGGTTGGACATTGTAAATATCTTCCTCTGGGTCGTTCCATTCTGGAAAGCCTGTTTCTGCTAGTTTCATGAGGGTGAGGGTTTCTAGCTTGTCTTCGAGGTCTTCTAAGAGAGAAATTTGTTCTGAGAGGGGAAGTTGATAGACTAGGGTTTTGATTTCTTCAAGGGTTAGGGTGGAAATCATAAGACTCTGGGGTTGTCGAGATATACATTTATGTCAAGCAAACGCTTAATCCCTGACTTTAAATGTACAAGGAAGTCAGGGAACTTTTGCCGATGATAATTTAGGGGTTACAGTTTTCGCTTTAAAGCTGCACCTATTCCTAATACTCCTAAACTCAGTAACCCTAGAATTGATCAGGGTTCGGGAACGGAAGTAAGTAAAAAAAGTTCTGGACAATTTTGGGGGCGAGTATGTAATTAATTTAGACTAGGTACTTATCGACGACCGGCTCTCCAAAAGGAGAACTTCCTACCTCACCATTAAGATAACTGCTGTAATCAGTTAATTATACATATTATTTTCACTAATCACTGTTCACTGACTACTGATTACCGAGCACTGATCACTGAATTTAGGCTTCTTGGTTGACAAAAGGCAATAAAGCCATTAAACGGGCGCGTTTCACCGCTTCAGTTAAATCTCGCTGTTGTTTAGAAGTTAAACCGGTGATGCGTCTAGGTAGAAGTTTGCCGCGTTCGGTGATGAATTTGCGGAGGAGTTCGGTGTCTTTGTAGTCAATCGGTTGACTGGGGGAGATGGGGGAGAGACGTTTACGATAGTAGCTCATAGATTTGTAAAGATTGCTTGACTTTTTAACTAAAGTGTGTTCACTTAATTTCCTTGTGGACGGTGTGCTTATTGCAGTGGGGACAGTATTTCTTGATTTCCAGTCTGCCGGTGGTATTGCGACGGTTTTTGCTGGTGGTGTAGCGAGAAACGCCGGGGGTACGCTTATCGGGATTACTGCGGCATTCCGTGCATTCTACAGTGATGATCAGGCGAACGCCTTTTTTACTAGCCATAACAACAGGGGATCGGGTAAATTTACACGCGATCAATCATTATGACATATCTAGGGCTTTTTAGGCAAGAGCGGCCGGGACACCTGCGGGGAATTGTCGGCTGAAAAGTTAGGTCTGGGATGAAATCCAGCACAAAAAAGCTAGAATAATCACAGCAGTTGGCGAGGATGAGGAAAAATGACGATAAGATTGGGTAAACCGATTTTAGTGACGGGGATAGGCATTACCATCGCTTTAACCCTGGGGGAAACTCTTAATAGTAAACTGAGCGAAATCGGTTCATGGGGTATTTTAGGTGCGTTTGTCCTTGGTGCCAGTATCTGGTTTTGGCAAAAACCCAACTCGAAAATCGATTTTTCCCTTCCCACTCCCCTGAGTCTAGAAAAGGTTAAACAAGCGATTAGCAAGGCCGAGAAGATAATTAATTATCTGGCCAAAGAAGACCCCAATCAAGACTTAACCCCACTCAAAACCAGTTTAACCCAATTAAATGAAGAATTTAGTCGCCAAGACCTGAAAATTGCCATTACCGGCGCTAGAAAAACTGGTAAAACTGCCTTAAAAAAACTGCTAGAAAGCGGCAACTTTGGGGAATCTGTCGCTTTTCTGGAAACGGAACCCCTTCTGACTCTCGACTCCACTGCTAACCAGAAAAAAGCTCTGGCAGCCGACTTAGTTTTGTATCTGATCAATGGGGATTTAAACGATTCCGAATGGCAAATTCTCCAGCAATTCGATCGAATGCACCAGCGTGTTATTCTGTTACTCAATAAACAGGATCGTTTACCCGCCGAAACCAGAGAAGAAATACTCCTTTCCCTGAAACAAAGACTGAAAGAAACTATTCCTGCTCATCATATTTTAGCCATAGCCGCTGCCCCTGAACCCCTAAAAGTTCGTCAACATCAAAGCAATGGAGAAATCAAGGAATGGACGGAACCCCAAACCGTGGTTATTGATCCTTTAGATAATCATCTCCGACAAATTATCGAACAAGAAAAGCCCGAATTAGTTCTGGGAACTATCTGGCGACAAGCGCTCGAATTAGCCAAGGAAACCAAACAATTACTCAATCAATCCCGACGCAAAAAGGCTTTACCTGTTATCGAACAATACCAATGGATAGCCGCTACTGCCACTTTTGCTAATCCTCTTGCGGCCCTAGATTTAGTTTTAGCGGCAGCCACTAACGCTCAAATGTTAGTAGATTTAGGGGCAATTTATCAACAAAAAATGTCCCTTGAACAAGCAAAAACAGCCATGACTACCCTGGGGAAAATGATGGTACAATTGGGCATGGTAGAGGTGACAACTCAGGCATTGGGAACAATTCTCAAGGGAAATGCGATTACTTATATCGCCGGTGGTACAGTGCAGGGAATCGGGGCAGCCTATCTAACTCATTTAGCCGGTTTAAGTTTAGTTGAATATTTCCAAGAACAGGAAATTAACGAGCCACTGAATAATGATTGGAATTGGACGAGTTTGCAGAATAAAGTTAAACAGGTCTGGGAACAAAATCAACGCCTAGCATTTTTACAGGATTTTGTCAAGCAAACGAGCGCTCGTTGGTCGGCATTTTCTGGTTAAAAAATATGGTTAAGAACAGCGGAAAGGTAAATGCTGACGCAGCACATCCCAGCGCGAACAATCCCAATAATCGATATGAGAAATAATCAGATTATTGTCATCGAGAGTTAATTGGCTGCGTCCAGAAATAGCGATGGGAGGCCGCCAAGGTAAAGGGGTTGTCCAGTGCAATGTCCAACGGGTATTAATAATATTGCCCTGCTGTTCAATTGCGTGGACATCCATCTTGATAGCTTGGAACCATTGACTCATAAAACCAATCATTTCCCGATAGCGTTTAATCCCCCGAAATTGATTGAGAGGGTCTTTAAAATAAACGTTATCAGCATAAATATCATAGGTTTGATCGAGGGGAAATCTTTGATAATCTTGCTGCAAAATAGCGATAATATCCATAAAGTACCAAATTATTCCCGATAGCTATTGCCTTTTTTCACTACTTAAAAGATCACTCCCGTCAAACTAAAGGGACGGACTTCGGTAATTTTAACCTTAACAAATTTGCCGCGCAATTCCTCAATATTTCCCGTAAAGAAAGTTAAGCGATTGCCTCTAGTTCTTCCCATAACTTGACTAGCATCTTTAGGGTTAACGTCTTCCACTAAAATTTCCTCAATTCTGCCTAAATATCTTTGGGAACGTTCAGCAGCCTTCGTGGCCACTAAATGATTTAATCTTTGTAAGCGATCGCTTTTTACCTGCTCACTTAATTGATTATCCCAAATAGCGGCCGGAGTCCCGGGACGGGGAGAATAGGCGGCCGTATTTAATTGATCAAAACCAATCTCATCGACTAATTTTAAAGTATTCTCGAACTGTGCCTCTGTTTCTCCAGGGAATCCGACAATCGCATCGGCGCTAATGGCAGCATCTGGCATTAAATCGCGAATATTAGCGATAATCTGTCGGTATTTTTCCTGAGTATAGCCCCGTTTCATGGCCTTGAGGATATCATTATCCCCCGATTGAAAAGGGATATGAAAATGTTCACAAACTTTAGGTAATTCCTGACAAGCTTTAATCAAACGTTCGGTAAAATAGCGGGGGTGACTGGTAGCAAAACGGAGACGTTCAATGCCGGCCACATCGTGAACGTAGTAGAGTAAATCGGTGAAATTGTGCAAATGTCGGCCGCTTGCGGTCACTCCGGGTAAATCCCGTCCGTAGGCATCAATATTTTGACCTAAAAGGGTGATTTCTTGATAACCCTGTTGTCCTAATTGGTCCATTTCTGCTCGAATTGCCGCAGGAGTGCGGGATTGTTCCACCCCGCGTACCCCCGGAACCACACAATAGGTACAGCGTTCATTACAACCATAGATGACGTTCACCCAAGCGGTAATATTACTATCCCGGCGGGGTTTGGTGATATCCTCCATAATGTGGATGGGTTCGGTGGCCACCACCTGGGAACCGTCAAAAACTTGTTGTAATAAGTCTCCCAAGCGGTTTGCGTGTTGGGGACCAATAATTAAATCCACTTCGGGAACCCGTCTTAATAATTGTTCGCCTTCCTGTTGGGCCACGCAGCCGGCGACGATTAAAGTAAGATCGGGTTGAGTTTGTTTGCGTTTAGCCTGTCTGCCGAGATAGGAATACACCTTCTGTTCGGCATTATCGCGAATTGTACAGGTATTGTAGAGGATTAAATCGGCTTCGTTGGCATCCTCAGACCATTGAAACCCCAAATCTTCTAAAATACCCGCCATGCGTTCGGAGTCAGCTTTATTCATCTGACAACCAAAGGTGGTGATATGGTAACGACGTGGGGACTTATTCATGATGCTGGCTACAGAAACAAGAGTGCAGGTTTCCATTTTAGAATATTTGTCCTCTGACTATCGGCTGCTCTGATGGCCAAAAACTACTCTCCTCTCCCCCGGTTGTACCTCAGTCCAATTATTTTCCGTATTTACACGGTTGACAAAATGAAAAATTTGTGCCTTAGACCTCTTGTAAACAGCAGAAATTGTCGTGGTTGTTTATTATGGCTCTTCGGGACTTGGTATGGTTCGATAGGGGGGCATAAATCGACTAAATCCTTATCTGGCAAGAGACTTAATTGATTAGTTCGCTCTAGATCAAAAATAATTGACAAAAATCGCTAAATGCCTTTCTCTATAAGGGTTCCATCTCTTATAACCTCCGTCCATTGCATAACACAAACCGAAGAGCCTTGATTATTTCTACTTCCCCCAGTAATTGTTTTAAATTTTGAGGTCGAGCCACTTTCAATTTAGCTTGTAGTTCAGTTCTTACGAGACGATAAACAGTTATATCTGAATTTTTTTTCCGTACATATGTACTATAATAACCAAAAACCCTTATCCATCAATCGACTATTAGAAGTAAATCCGTAGTGAATTACTCATAACTTCGGTGGCCGATTGTAACTTTTAAGGTGCTTGTCCAAAGACCATATATAGACGCAGCGGCTTGGATTTTGATCACAAATTCTTTGTCAATCATGAATGATAGAAAGGTCTCCCAGTCCCCTACCTTGCATCGCTTCATCAGGAAACTCTTTTAACCATCCTTGCAGGTCTTCTTTCTTTAGAAAACTAATGGGGGTAAAGGGAGATTTTCCTTCAAGAGCTTGTGTTACCTGATTTACAAATTTTTCTGCACAAATACGTCGCTGATTGCCATCTACCTTTTTGGCCTTGGCAATATGATTGCCAGTTTCCAGAATGGTCGCCATTGGCAAAAAAAGAGATTCCCCAGCTTTGATTTTCTCTTTTAACTCTTGAAGTATTAACTCAGATTGACTCGCTTTGTGGGGTACATTAAGTATCTCTAAAAAGATCGAAGTATCGATCAGACAAATAGCTCCCATCAGGCTACTTCTCCCTGTTTTAATTGCTCTAACCAACTTAGCGCGTTTTGTTGACGTTGTTCTGCTGTGGACTTATCCTTTAAGAACTTATCTAATACTTGTTTAGTCATCAACTGACCAAGAGTTCCCTGCACAATTAATTCGGGGAAACGCTCTAAATCAGCTAATCGGACAATACGACTATCTCCTGCTTGCGGATCTCGATAACAACAAAGTACATTTCCAATATCACTATCGGGTACTGCATCTAGTAACGCTGGGTTATGAGAGGTGATCAGTACCCTCAGTTTTCTTTCTAAGGCGATCTCCCGAATTTGCTTAACTAAATTATCTGCACGACTGGGATGAACACCATTATCGATCTCTTCAATAATTACGAAAGTTCCAGAATTTACACTTAGTAGAGTTGCAGCAATCGCTAAAACTCTCAGAGTACCATCGGACAACAAAGGAGCATCTATCTGATGTTCTTTGTTCCCAAAAGACTCTATTAGTCTCACCATAACATCGTTGCGGTCTGTAATGCTAAAGCGAATATCGGTAATATCCTGTTCTGGTAATGAACGAATGAAGTCAAGCAACTTGTTTTTTTGAGTCTCTCCCTGCTGACAAACTGCGTAAAGAACACTAGAAAGGTTAGAGCCATCTTCTTTAATATCATCATATTTAGCGTAAGCATAATCCCGCATTACTGCTGGACGAGGATCAAGAAAGACAATATTTCTCAAGGTTTCTCGAATTACTTTAGTAACTGCTGGAATAATTTTTTGTGATTGAGTATGATTTTGCTGGAACCGACTGGGAGTTTCCAATTGATAAAAAATAGCTTGTCGGTTAGAGCAAGGTATGTGGGGCTTTTTACCACCTTTATTAAAATTGTTATACATCACCCTAATTTCATCGGTGTGTGAGTTGGGATCACCATCAATTTTGTAAAGTGTTAATTCCTGATCTTTACTAGCTTTACTGACACTTTCTCCGATTATAATAAGTTGGTCTGATAATAGCCCAATTTCAATCTCGAAATCAGTCCAACCGTCAGGAGCGTTATCAATGTGTGTTCCCAAGGTAAAATACTGTTTTTCTGCACTGAAAAGATCGATCGCTTGTCCACGGGCAATTGCATTACCGCTTTGAATATTGCGTTCAATGTCATCTAACCTGCTGCCTTTCGCTAACCACGAAAGTAAGCGAATTGCTTCTAGTGCATTACTTTTACCTGACGCATTAGCACCGATTAAAAAGGTAATGGGTGCTAGAGACAAGGTTGCCTCCTGATAGCTTTTGAAATTCCGAAGAGTCAGCGATGTTAACATACTTTTCACCCATTAAATCTTGACTGGTGCAGTTTGAGCATTTGTACTAAAAGTTCCAATACCAGCGCAGCTTATAGACTCTAACAAGTACCGAAAACTAGCACCCATAACCTTGAAAACTCAAACTGTAGGGCAGGGCATATCCGAACAGTATAATCTAGGCTTGGGGAGATAAGGTCGCTGTTTATTGGCATTAGGGCGGAACCCTTACCCTTACTGCAGGTCGCTTCTCAGAAAAAATTGAAAAGACGCTACTGGGTACATTTTCCCCTTGAAAATGGCTGTACCGTTGACTGTATCTAGAGTAGAGCGATTCTGTGGAGTTGGCTTTATAGTGATCGCTAACCTTATGATCACAGATGATGTCATTAATCTCTAGAGTAAGCGATTCCCTCTGTAGCCATGTTTTTGCTGGTTTTCTGCCCCGAAACAAGCTATAATGGTCGAAAGGTCAAATTTGAAAATTTTTGCCGCAAACCCTATCTGCGTAAAGACTTCAGGATTTTGTGTTCAGTAGCTCATTGGTATTATATGGCTTTAACTCAGGCTCTGTAAGACTTTTAGCCATAGCTAGTATTTTTGTACGGGTAAAGTCCAGAGCTAAATGGTTGCCTTTTTTAACTTTTTTATTGATCTCATTAAGCATTTCTACTTATTGCAAGGGTGAGATGCTCCCTTATGAAATATGAAACTAGAGGCAAAGTCAAAATTAATAATCGTCTTAATTCCAATGAAATTAAAAGATATTGTCAACAAAGTCAAAATAGATTATAGAAAATTAACCCAATATGCTCTCAATTTAGACAATCCAAAAGGATTAAATAAAGCCATCATGTTTCAACGCCACTTAGGATATACTCAAGATAATTATGAGCCACTTCTACAACAAATCGCTAACAAATCCCTTGAAGCAAAAGCTGTTTATCAAAGTACAGATCGACATGGCAAACGCTATCAAGTTGACCTAGAAATTACAGGAATTGAACCAGGGCAACAAGAAATAGTGAGGACTGGATGGATTGTTGAGCCTGATAGTGATACAGCTAAATTAGTAACTTTATATGTGAGAAAAAGACCATGATTAAACCAGAATTATTTGACCTTGTGGAATTATTAGTTGACTTGCCTGAACATAACTTAATAATGGGAGAACAAGGGACAATTGTTGAAGACTACAATGATGGTTGTTACGAAATTGAATTTAGTAATGATCTAGGGGAAACTATAGCCCTTTGTTCTCTCCCAATGCAGCAATTTATTGTAATCTGGAAAGCTCAGAGCAAAACTTGGTTATCTTTAACAGAAAAGCTAACAGCTTTAATCGATAAATTACCCAAAGAAAAGCAACAAAAAGTTTTAGATTTCACCCGCTCTTTGTATCAATAAAATCGGAAAAATAGGCTATTCCAGAATTGTTATGCAAATAATTAACTTAAAATAAAAGCTAAAATTCATATAGGGAAGGACTTAAGGCACAAACAAGTCAAGGCCACAAAGATAGACAATAGAGTTAAGATTTGATATAATCGCCAAAAACGAGAGTATTTTACCTATGATAGTTGATAAATTTTTGAACCTAAAAGGAACCTCTATTCAAGGCTATCGACACCTAGAAAATATCGGTATATTTTGACGAATCGAATCAAAAAATAAAAAAGCAACGGCTCGAAGGCGTTAGATTTATTTGGGGTTTCCTTGGGTTGAATCGGCAGCAGTATCGACTAATTCAAAGGATTAGACAAGAATTTACCAAGGTCAAGGTCGATGATCGCACTAAAATAAGCTCTCTCAGTGTTAGTTATTATTACCCGTTCGGATCAGCTTAGGAAAAAACTTGACAAAAGTTTCATATTAGATTATAATTTTCGTTTGAGACTGTTATATGAGATTAAAGGTATGTCTCGATTTATTAAGCGTTTAGAAGCGATTGGAATACATGGAAGATTTGATATTAATCTTGATTTTCAAGATGGAGTTAATATTATTCATGGAAGTAATGGCACAGGCAAAACCACTGTATTGCATATTCTTGCTAATGCCGTCAACGAAGATTTTAGACGTTTTGGCTATTTAAAATTTCAAAAATTAACCATTACATTAGATGATGATACGAAAATATCGATAGAACAGCATAATTCTCCTCAAGAAGATATAAAAGAAACAGTAACAACAGTCTTTGTTAATCATGAAAAAGTCGATTCTTACCCTTTTACAAAATTATTAGAAGAAGAAAAGCAAAAAGAAAATAGCGAAATTTTCTTATCTGCACTTTATTATCGATCATCTTCTAGGAAAAAGCAAGATATTGACTTAAAAGCAACTTATTTCCCTGCTTTTAGAACAATGATTGAGGCATGGGCTACCTTAGATGAAAATGAAATTAGACATTTTGCCCGAAGATCACCTAATTTTAGCAAAGTTCTCAGAAGTTCCGCCAGATCAACCGAATTAGCTCGGATTCTATTTGGGAAATTTGTCCCTAGACTTGAGTATCCTTCACCGATAGAAATAGAAGAACATATTAATTCAGAATTAACAGAAGCTCAATTAAAAATTGCTAGTCTTGATAGAAATTTGCTTTCACAAGCTTTTATTCAATTTTCTCAAGCTATTTCTCAATCATCTGAGACAGACGATAATACAAAAGAGCCGGAAGAAGTTATTACAGAAATAATAGAACTTTCGGAAAAATTGCAAAATTCATCTTTTCAAGTTAATCGTAATCAATCAGATGATGTCTATAAACAATTAATAGAACAGTTGAAATCGTTTGAATCAGATCCAAAATACAAAACTATTGCTAGTAGAGTTTTATCAGTGTATAAAAGTTCTCTTCAACAAAGACTAGATGAACAAATAACAGCTTATTCTAGTATTGAAAGATATCTTGAATCAGTCAATGGATTTTTAGAGAGAAAGCAATTAAAAATAGGTTCTACAAGCTTACCTCAAGGCAGAGGGAAATTAGGTGTTAAAATTGGTGATGAAGAAGCTATTCATAGTCTGCAAATTTTGTCTTCTGGAGAAAGACAAGTCGTAGGTTTAATTTATGCCGCCAGTCACATGACAAGTGGTAGGGTTGTCTTAATTGATGAACCTGAAATTTCACTTCACATCGATTGGCAACGTAAATTATTACCAGAAATGGTTAAACAACTTGATGAGAAACAACTCATTATTTGTACTCATTCTGCTGTAATTGCATCCAAATATCGAGAGAGAATGATAAAACTTGAACTACAACCAACGGCAAACGCTAATATAAATACCGATACTCTTGGAAGTGAAGATCAAATCTATATACTAGATGATGATTTGGAAAACATTAACATTCCCTTTTAAAAATTTAGATAATTATCGACTTTATGAACGGATTAAAGTTAACTCCTGAAGAATACGTTACTGAAATAATTATGTCACAGGATCGGTTTTTATTGCTAGAAGGAGCCGATGATAAGGCTTTTTTTACTATTATTTGTAATCTTTTAAAAAAAAATGAAGCTCAGATTTCAGCGGAAAAATTATATTTACTAAAAAATATTATTATTGATACTGCGGAGCGAATACAAGGAAAATTAGGAAATAGAGCTAAGATAGAAAAAATCTGTGATTTAGTTGCCCAAGAGCCGCCAGATGTTAACAATAGAGTTTTGGGCTTTGTTGATCGAGAATTTAGAGAATTTGAATGTAGCAATGATTTAAAAGATCATATTAAAACTCATAAAATTAACAAGAGATTAATTTGGAGTAAAGGTCATTCAATTGAAAACTATTTTTTTGAAATATCAACGTTGGAAAAGGCATTCAACGATTATTTAGTCAGTAGTTTTTATCAAGAAGCATTTAAAATTTTTGAATCTAAATTTGAGCATACTCTCAGAATAGCTTGTGCTTTGAGTTTAGCAGGTTTATCAGAAGATTTACTTAAGCGTATTGCTAACTCAGTAAATTGGCAGTGTATAGATATCACCTCCACATCTCTGAAAATTGATTTAGAAGAATGGGGTAAGATACTGAATAAAGAAAAAAAACTAGATCAATTTCGGATTCAAAAGCTATTTAATAAATTTGAAGTCTATTTGAATATGACCAATCAATGTGACATTGAAACCTTAAGATGGTTATCTCATGGACATATAGGATTTAATTTTATGTTTGTTGTTTATAGTAAATGTCTTTATATAACAGCCTCAGACTTATCGGATCCTCGGAAAAATCCTAGTCAAGAAGCCGAGAAAGTTAATCAATATAAAGACACACGCTTCCGCACAGTAGCAAATGCTTGGGTTAGAAATCAATCTGTAGAATTTCAAGGTAATAACCTTAATGATTTTCCAATCAAGTGTTTTTGGATGTTAATCAACGATTTTCAATAACAAATGATAGAAAAAAAGGGAGGTCTAAGAACCCCCCTCAACAGTTAATAATTAGATGACAGCTAAATTAGTAGCGGCCGGCATTGGGTTTATGAACAATAAAGCTCATGGTTTGACATTGTTTGATGTTGTCAAAAGCGATAACGCGGATGTAGCAATCAGAATATTCGGTGCGGCACTCGCGAACTTCATTAAGAACTTCTTGGGGACCAGAAACAGAGAATAAAGGCAGTTTCCACATCGTCCAATGATAATCTGCGGGTTTGGGATCTTTTTCAAATTCCACAGCAGGAATATAACCCTGATCGATCATGTATTGAATTTGTTTAGCAATTTGTTGATCGGTGAGGGGAGGCAAGTAGGAGAGAGTTTCGTAACGCTTCTCTTTAGGTAAAGTTTTCATGGGTTTCTTGATTCCTTATGGGTTGGGTAGATCATCAACATCGAGATTTAATTCCGATGTCTCTGGTTGACTTATAGCAGTACGGGTGAGACGTTCCAAAAGTTGCCGACGATGTTCGGTATTGTCATTAATAATTCCCGTTTTTACCATCTCTGGCAAGAACTCTAAAACCTGTTCGGCTAGATGTTCTCTTACCGTCATGATCCGCAAAACTAACTCTTTATTCTCAGTCATTAACCCGGCAATATAGGCCTCGCCATCCTGAATGGAATGGCTAGAAGTATAGTGACTCAGCCAAATAGCCAAAGTCGGATTAGTTTCTGACAATTGATCGATAATCGTGCGAACCGCTTGGTAAGTTAGGTAACTTTGTAAGACTTTCGCGGTATCTTGAACAACTTTTTTCGGATACATTTTATACAGTTTTCAGTTATTGGCTAGACAGTTATCAGTGTTGAAATTCTAGCGACTGCTTGCCGATTTTGGGCAAGTCCCCGGCATTATTTTGCACCGATAACTGCTAACAACCTTCTGAATGGCTGTATTAGAGGGTATCCATAGCCTCGAACTCGAATTTGATTTCTTTCCAGAGTTCGCAAGCGGCAGCCAGTTCAGGACTCCAACGGCAAGCTTCCCGGATAACGTCGTTACCTTCGCGGGCCAAGGAGCGACCTTCGTTACGAGCTTGGATACAAGCTTCCAGAGCCACACGGTTAGCGGTGGCACCCGGTGCGTTACCCCAGGGGTGGCCGAGGGTTCCACCACCGAACTGTAAGCAGGAATCGTCACCGAAGATTTCCACCAGCGCGGGCATATGCCAAACGTGGATACCACCGGAAGCAACGGGCATTACCCCGGGTAAGGAAGCGTAGTCTTGGGTGAAGAAAATACCACGAGCGCGATCTTCTTCCACATAGTCCTCACGCATCAGGTCAACAAAACCCATCGTGATCCCGCGTTCACCTTCGAGTTTACCGACAACGGTTCCCGAGTGCAGGTGATCACCACCAGAGAGACGTAAGCACTTAGCTAAAACGCGGAAGTGGATACCATGATTTTTCTGACGGTCGATAACCGCGTGCATTGCCCGGTGAATGTGGAGCAGTAACCCTTTGTCGCGGCAGAATTTCGCCAGGGTGGTGTTAGCGGTGAAACCACCGGTGAGGTAGTCGTGCATGATGATGGGGGTTTTGATTTCGGCAGCGAATTCAGCCCGTTGCATCATCTGCTCGCAGGTAGGAGCGGTTACGTTGAGGTAATGTCCTTTAACTTCGTTGGTTTCTGCTTGGGATTTAACGATCGCCTCTTGTACGAAAAGGAAACGATCGCGCCAACGCATGAAGGGTTGAGAGTTAATATTTTCGTCGTCTTTGGTGAAGTCTAAACCACCGCGGAGACATTCGTAAACGGCACGACCGTAGTTTTTAGCGGAAAGGCCGAGTTTGGGTTTGATGGTGCAACCGAGTAGGGGGCGACCGTATTTGTTTAATTTGTCCCGTTCAACGGTGATACCGTGGGGAGGACCTTGGAAGGTTTTGATTAAAGCGACGGGGAAACGGATATCTTCTAAACGGAGACCGCGTAGAGCTTTGAAACCGAAAACGTTACCAACGATCGAGGTGAGGATGTTGGTGACGGAACCTTCTTCAAATAGATCTAAAGGATAGGCAACGAAACAGAAGAATTGGTTATCTTCGTTGGGTACGGGTTCGATATCATAACAACGACCTTTATAGCGATCGAGGTCGGTTAAGTTATCGGTCCAAACGGTGGTCCAGGTACCTGTGGAAGATTCCGCCGCTACTGCCGCACCTGCTTCTTCCGGAGGAACTCCAGGTTGGGGTGTTACCCGGAAGCAAGCTAGTAGATCGGTATCTTTGGGGGTGTAGTCGGGGGTGTAGTAAGTCAGGCGGTAGTCTTTTACGCCGGCCTGGAAACCTTTGGATTTGGCTTGCACCATTGGGATTATTCCTCCATAAACTGCATGATTAGTCGCACCTGTAAAATCTCGCCGTCAACCGACATAGATTTTTCTTAAGCTCCTTTCCCCTGCTGCTAGGAGCGAAGTTAGGGAGCAATTTTCACTAATGTTTTTTTCAACTGATCATCTTAACACGAACTTTACCCTATTTTGATCATTTTTTTCTCTATCCCTAAAATTTTAATTGTTTTCTTTTCTCGAGGCGATTAGTTTCTTTAATCTCTCGTCATCTAACTTTGACAATCTCTACAAAAACACAAAAAAATCAACAAAAATTTACCTGATTGACCCACAGAAACTTCTGCTCATCAGGCTTTGAGCGATTAAAACTACTCTTTAATTGAGGAAGATTATCAATAATTACAACCTCAAAAAATTGTCGGCAATCGCTAAGTATTAATGGGATTTATAAGCAATTATACCCAGTACCTAGAGGACAGTTAGACAGCAGTGAACTCTAGATAAATTAGGTCTAATTACTCAGTAATTATTGTGGAGATTTTTGGCTTGTGAACGATTATTTTCCCCTTCAAGAATTATGGTTATTGTTGCCATTAAAACGATGACGTTCTGGAAATAGCGTGACCAATAACTGATTGATATAGACCTTTCCGACCACCGATGCTTGATTCGGTCGGTTAGTAGTAGATGCTGGTTCTCTGGTTTCCGCGGGACTGGCCTCGGCGACCATTTCCTCGCCATCCCAAGGACTGGCCACGGTTTCGGCGACCACTTCCTCCACGGACGGCACTGGGGACACTTGACTGACTACGGGTTGCGGTTCCGGTAAAGGGGGTCTTTCCGGTTCCGATGGGGTTGCTGACACCTCGATGGTAATTTGACGGGAAGTATCTCCGATCAGGGAACCGGACGGCACGATCGACATCGCTGCCACAGAAGCATTAAAAATCGTTGTGGTTGACCCAATACAGGCATTTTCACCGATTTTACCCTGACCGACTATTAGAACTCCTGTACCTAAAATTGCCCCAGCACCGATAGCAATAACACCCTGATAGGCAGTTAAAATCGTTCCCATACCCAGGCAAGCACCCGCACCGATAATTATTTGGCTATTGGGGGCTGCTCGGAGAATCACCCCCGGAGCCACGATCGCACTCTCATCAATGGTTACATCACCATTAACATAGAATTCCGAGCGGCTAATAGGTTGAACAGGGGGTAAGGACATAATTGACAGTTACTCAGTGATCAGTGATTAGTGATCAGGGGTTAGGGGGTAGGGGTTAGAGTTTCAGGTATTTTTCCCGATCCACCAACACCTAACACCTATCTCCGTTCACCGCTCGCTGAGTCCTGAAATTAAGGGCGTTGAATAATCGATTCGAGAACACGACGTTTTGCTTGGGAGTCAATCCCGATTAGACGAACGTATTCCCCTTGATGGTCGCGCAGACAGGTTTCTAAAGCGGCCACCACATCGGATTCGCGACTGCTATCGATCGGGGTGCAGCTTTGCCAAGAACTGGTTTTAAAACGACGTTTATCCGCGTGTTCGACCCCGATTTTGTGACCTTGGTTCAATAAAGAACGGATTTGAGTGATCGTTTCCGCGGTTAAGGTACTGGTTAAAGTGGCAGTACCGCCGCCGGAGGAACCGGAACCATAGCTTTTGAAACTCGGTTCAGCAACGGTGGCGGTTTTACCGTTGCCGTTACTAGCCACCGAACCATCGGGACGCTGGATCACCGTTTCTAAAACCCGTTTTTTGGCCTTAGCATCGATACCCAGTAAGCGGACGTATTCGCCGCTATGTTCCCGTAAACAATCTTCCAAAGCAGTAATTACCTCAGATTCGCGATTACTTTCGATCGGGGCGCAACTCTGCCAAGAACTGGTTTTAAACCGGCGTTTATCGGCGTGTTCGGTGCCGATTTTGTAGCCTTGGGCGAGCAGGGAACGAATTTGAGCGATCGTTTCTCCACTTAAGCTACCACTACTGCTATAACTGGCTCCGTTACTAGCGGGGGCGCTGTAGCTGCTGGTTTGGCCGCTGCCGTTACTAGCGGGGGTGCCGCCGGGGCGGTGAATAATCATTTCGACGACTCGTTTTTTCGCTTGCGGGTCGATCCCGATCAGGCGGACGTACTCATCGCTATTTTCAGCCACGATCGCTTCAATATCGCGAATGATGCCCGCTTCGCTCTTGGTTTCGATCGCCGGTCCGGTTAACCAAGAACTGGTTCTAAACCGGCGTTTATCCGCGTGTTCGGTAGCGATTTTCAGCCCTTGGGCCAGCAGGGAACGCACTTGTACCGACAGGTCCGAATGGCCGTTACCGTTGCCATGACCGCCGTGGACGGCGGTGGTGGTGCGGGCCGGTTCTCCCGGGGTGTCTTCGGGGCGTTGGATAATCATTTCCAGTACGCGCCGTTTAGCGGCGGGATCGACTCCGATCAGGCGGACGTATTCGCCCTGTAGGTTTCTCAGGGAGGCTTCTAGGGATTGGGATACCTGTTCTTCGCGGCTGCCGTCGATAAAGCCAGCACTTAACCAAGAACTGGTTTTAAAGCGGCGTTTGTCAGCGTATTCGATGCCGATCTTGTAGCCTTGGGAGAGGAGGGAGCGAACCTGCGCTCGAATGTTTGTATTTAAACTCATAGGTGTCACCGAATTTCTATATAGCGTCTCATTAGCGATGTTTATAGCGGCTGCTGGTGCAGGAGTCGCTGGGCTGTGGGCTTTGACCGGGACGCTGGGGGCGAGGTCGATATCGACAATGTGACGAGTGAAGGCTCGATCGATTTCTGTGACATCGGGTAAGCGATCGGCCTGTTGTTGGCTGGTGATCACGGAACCGGATGGCACGAATTTACCTGCGGGGATTTCCACGTCTTGAACGAGGGCGTGCATCATGACGATGCAATCGGCCCCAATGCGGGCATTAAAGACGGTGGAGCGAAAACCGATAAAACAGCGATCGCCCACATAGGCAGGCCCGTGAATGAGTGCCATGTGGGTGATGCAGTTGCCCCGGCCGATCCACACCGAATATTCTCGGCCGTCATCTCCCACCACACGGCTTTTTTCTAAACCGTGGATGATTGCCCCGTCCTGAATTTTGCTGTCGTCGCCAATGTGAAAGGGGGTTCCCTCATCGGCGCGGATGGAAGTCCCCGGATCGATCACCACTCGCGCCCCGATCTCGATAGCGCCACTGAGGTTAGAGAAGGTGTGGACTTTGGCACTCTCGTCTATGCGCGTTTCCTCTGGGGATTTGGTTCGCTTTTTCGGACTAGCCGCCGTTGTGCGGACGACCATAGTTAGTCTTCCTCCATACTGAATTTGGCTGGCTGGTTGTTAATTAACTGTGTTTGGGTCCTATCGATGTTTAACCGGATTGACGAAATTCGTCTCTCTTGCTGTAGAGGGTGCGATTTTCTACGGTTATAGTGTCAATAATCCCCACCACCATCGCGTCAAGGGGGCGATTGTTCTGCCCGTCTTCGATCCGAGCCGCTCCTCCCCGGGACACTAGCACCCATTCATTAATTCCCGCTCCGACAATATCACCCGCTACTTCATATTTAGGCAAAAGTTGCCCTTGGGCGTCGATGAATTGCAAAAGCAGAAGTTTCACTCCCGTCATACTGCGCGGTTTCAGGGAGCTAACGACGGTGCCGCAAACTTTGGCAATTTGCATGGAATTTGTTTACACTAAAAGTTAGTTGCGCTCTAGATTCGTCTTAAAGGTTGCGGGTTAACACTTTCACGAAACTGTTCCACGGCTTCTGTATAACGGATGGGAAGAACGTATTCGAGGTTTTCGTGGGGACGGGCGATGATGTGGGTCGAGAGGACTTGACCACCCTTAACACGATTAGATGCCGCTTCTGTCCCCGCCGATACGGAGGCCTGTACTTCCGAAACGTCCCCCCGGACGATGACGGTGACGCGACCACTACCAATTTTTTCGTAACCTACTAGGGTTACGCGGGCGGCTTTTACCATGGCATCAGCCGCCTCGACGACGGCTGGGAAACCCAAGGTTTCCACCATGCCCACTGCAATTGACATAATATTTTTGTCTCCTAATGGTTGGCTTTCTTCGACTCTATAGATGCTGACCCCGAAACGGTGTTTAATAGCTGCGGAATTGCTCTACTTCTTCGGTGTAGCGAATGGGCAGCACGTATTCGAGGTTTTCGTGGGGACGGGCGATGATATGGGTAGATAGCACTTGTCCTCCGTTAACCCGGTTGGCGTTTTCCACTCCAGCGGCCACAGAAGCTTGCACTTCTGAAACGTCTCCCCGGACAATGACAGTGACGCGACCACTACCGATCTTTTCGTAACCCACTAGAGTCACCCTGGCGGCTTTCACCATGGCATCGGCCGCTTCCACAACGGCGGGAAATCCTAGGGTTTCAATCATTCCTACTGCAATTGGCATTTTTTTGTTCCTCGCTTGTCAAGCCAAACTAAACTATTAATCTCGTTAGCGTTATCAACTTTGTTTCAGTCAAATTCTTTCCTTGTTACTTTTCCTGCTCTAGCTTTGGTGGCAGTCGGGATCGTGGCAAGGTGGGTAAGACCATCCTGAATTTTATCTCGATCGTGACCGTTTTCATCCACTAATTTTATTTTCTAGGGCTGGTTGGTAAAAATTTGACGAGTCAGGCAAAATTATCAACCTAAAAAAAGCATAGGAAACTATGACACCTTTGACAATATAAAACATTATGATTATTTCTCATCTTCAGGTTAACGAAAGTTAATCATTCCTTTACTTCGCTCATCAGCCTCAGCAATTCTCAGGAGATCTACAGCTAAAACCTTTGCTATGAGCCGATTTCCGCTTTAAGTTTTCTCTTGGCGGCTTGCTTGTCTCTGCTGGATTTATTGGCAGATAAAAGCCTATTTTCCCTGATTTCGGCTTTTTTATAATTTTTTTATACTATATACGGCTGGGGTGGGGGAGTGGGGAGAAGGGGAGCCTTTTTCAGTGATCAGTAAACAGTGAACAGTAATCAGTGAACTGAAAACTCACATCTGATCACTGATCACTGATTCTAGCGATCGATCTCGCCTTCGTAGGGTTGGACACCGATCGAGGGATAATTATCGTGGTTAGGGCTGAAAACTTCTAACACTGCATGGGCTAACTTTTGGAAAAAGTCGGGACTCTCGTGCAAGGATTTAAGTGCTGCTTCTAATTCAGGACGGGAGAAATCGAAGCCTTGCGAGCGAGCTATCTCTAGTAATTGCTGAGGATCTTGGGTCGAGCGCATTTTTTGACCCAATTCTTCGTTTTTAGCGGCTAAGGCGAAGAAGTCGAACACTTGATTTTTAGACATATAAATACTTTTCCTTTGATGATTAAAGGTGTGGCCTCGGCGGCGTGGAGGTTAAACTGCCTAGTATGGTTCATTTTTATCCTACCAGTCAGGAGATATCCTCAAAGCAAAAGTTTCGTTTTTCTTTGCTTGTATGGCTGAGGATGGTTTAAGGGCAATTCTGCTGACAGGGGAACAAGATATCTGAAAATCTTATCTAGTCTGGGATACAGAACATCGACTGCAAAAAAACATAAGTAGGGAGGCACAATTATTTGTAGGACGGGTTAGCGGTAGCGTAACCCATCGGGGCTTTTAACTCATCGATCATAATCCGATTGAGAACCCCCAAAGTCAGCAGGGACATAATACCTAGTCCCATCTGAAAGAGTCCTAAGCGAAACATGGTGAAAAGTCCCAGTTTTGGCAGGGGTTTTGGGGATGAGTGAGTAGAATGGGGAATATCGCTGGTAGCCATGGTTAAATCAATACGGGAAAAAAGCCAGTATTTAAAAATTTAACGCAGGACGAGCAGACATCTTCTGGGGATTTAAGTTTCTATCTCCAATAACCAAGTGGTCAGATCTGTCAAGCTGGTAAAATCGAGCAGCGCTTCTCCTAAAGTTTCTAATTGTTCTAGAGATAGTTCTTGGATTTGTTGGCTTAAAGTCGAGGATATTTCACCTAAACGACGGTTAAGTAGCCGTAGAATCAAAGAAACCGCTTCTTCTCGTCTTCCTTCCTCTCTTCCTTCCTCTCTTCCTTGTGCTTTTCCACTTTCCCGGATATCCTGATAAATGACTGATTCGCGCATAATTTCTTCTCTTAATAAGCTTCCGATGATTTCCTTACTTAATACTAAACCCGCCAGAATTGCTGTAGCGGCGGCTAAATTGCTTTTTTCAGTTCTACCCTCGATATTATCAATTTTTGCGGCTACTTGTCGTAGAATTTCCTATTGTATTATCCATTTTCTGAATTTATCCATATCATTATTGACTACTGCTTCAAATGCGACGTTAGCATCAATTATCATCCTTGTAAAATAAGTATTTATCGGCTGTATTTCAGTATCACTCTCGGTTTTAAATAAATGTTTTCTGATTTCTAAAATAAGTCTTAAGCTGTATTCCTTATTTCTTTTTGAATAATCTTCTAAAAGCTTACTTTTTGTGTTACTACTATGAACTAGCATATTTCTAATGCGATAGATATTATACACATCATTTTTGACATCGATTATTGCTTGTTTTATTTTATCCAAGCAAGTTGTGTGATCAATAAAATGACCACGAATCTCACTTATATATTTATCGAATTGACTATTTTTCTGCTCAAAATCATCAAAAATTAATTGAAAGTTTTCAACAAAATTACTTGCGTTTATCCCAATAGAACCGTTATCTTTTTTACTAATAAAAAATATATTTAAAATTTCATCAGATACTGAGTATCTATCCCATGGAAAGCCTTTTCTCGCTAAATTATCCGCAAAAGTAATTAGGAGATCAAAAAGATGGGATTTAATGGTAACAATAGCGAGCAATAATTGTAGGACTGAAATATTGTCCGCATTGTACCATTCTCCACAAACAGATTTATCTTTATCAAATTCCCTCGGAAGCCTCACAGTAATTTTTTCCGATTTATTGATAAAATGCTCAAGGGAATACCAAGAATATAGAAGCGCGTCGGAACTTTGTACTGACTCAACAGATTTACGATATAGTTCAATGGCAGTTAACCATGTTTCAACGCTTTTATTAAGTGAGTTTTTAGAAGAAAGCCAAGGACCAATTCTGTCAGTATAAATATTATTAGGAATATCAAATTCTTCATTCGATATATAAGAATGCTCAAAAAAAGCACCCTCACCTAGATCGTTACAGATAATGTAATTATTTGATATTATTTGTATTTCGTTGTTATTTGTCTTTTTCATGAGAGTATCCTTTCGGAGAAAGACAGACACAGCCCTCTCTACTGTTCTTATCGCTTGATCCTTCATTGAATAAAAATCATTTCCTTCGATGTCAACAGCAACATAATAAATACTCTCGGACATCACTTCAAATTCCTGTATTCTTTTTTCAAACTGAACAAGATCAGAACTTTCATCTATGTATGTGTCGTCTCGAAAAATACTTTTTGTTATTTTTCCATGAATTTTCGGAATATAAAAATAAACGTTACCTATATTTAATGATTGATAATTGGCTAGAGCAAAATTAGAAAGTTTAAAAATAACCTTATACTTTTTAGGTGGTTCGACATAAATTTTTTTCATCAGAAAAATCCTATCTTTAAGCCCCAAAGAGTCATAATATTGCTTGAGGGCAATTTTATAGTCTTCGTCTTCAGAATAAACTTCCTCGTTATATTTGGGTGATCCATATATGAGTGCACGGTATAAATACAATCGATATTTACTTGTACTTATAAGGTTCCAATGATCTTGAAACAAAGATAATTGTTTAGGTAATAAATTTTCTAGAGTTTTAACATGGTATCCTCGCTCAATAAACATTATTATAATAGTGTTAACGATAAATTTTAATTCCTCTCGATTCATTTCTTCTTTGAGGATTTCTGTAATAAGTAAATTAAGTAAACCTTCAAGACTTTCTACTGAAATTATCTCTCTTTGTATTATTTCAACAAAGTATAATATGTCTTTTAATTCAAATTTTTTAGAATCTGATGCTGAATTTAAAGCTTCTAAAATAAATTTCAACTGAGTAGATATTGGTTTTGCCCATAAACTCTTAGCCGATGGCTCCCCAGCAGATTTTTTTGTGCCTTCTAAATATTGTTTAATCTGTGTAGTAAAATAATTTCTGGCAAATTGATTTTTTGAAAATTTTTCTCGATTTTCTAAAATTTCTTCTTCTAAATCTGTTATAATTAAAATCAAGTGTTTGTTGTAATCATTGTCTTTTAATTCTTTAATTGCCTCACAGCTGTCTGTCCATATATGTGTTACGACAATGAGGTTTTGACGAATAAACTCTGGAATATCTTCGATTTTAGAATCGCAAGCATCGCAATTGTGATCCATTTCTATTCTCTCAGTAAACTATAAATATAGTATAGCAGTTATCCTGCTGGTTTTACCCTCGTCAATCCCGCTATCGAATATCTTACTAACGAATACGGGACTTTCTATCGAGTTGAGGGGGAATTAATCGGCAGTAATCAAGTTCACCTATCCGTGCTAGTGGCGCATCGCGTGCGCCCAAAATATAATATGGATATTTCGACCAAATTGAGATGCAGCCGTCGAGGAAAGTGTAGATAACAATAAAACTGAGCCTCAAGGAGACTCAGTTTCCAGTTTTTTAAGGGCGGGAAATTAACGAATGTACTCTTTGAGGATACTATTACGGTTAGGGTGACGCAGTTTCCGCAGGGCCTTGGCTTCTATTTGACGAATGCGCTCGCGAGTGACGTTGAAAATCTGGCCGATTTCTTCGAGTGTTTTCATCCGGCCGTCATCTAAACCGTAGCGCAGCCGCAGCACATCGCGTTCGCGAGGACTAAGGGTATCGAGGACGTTTTCTAAATCCTCGCGTAATAAATTTTTAGAAACTTCATCTTCTGGGGTTTCCCCATCCGCTTCGATAAAGTCTCCTAAACGGGAATCTTCTTCTTTACCGATGGGAGTCTCTAGAGAAATAGGTAATTGGGCAGATTTGGCAATAAAACGCAGTTTTTCGATGGTCATCTCCATCTTGGTGGCGATTTCTTCCTCGGTGGGTTTGCGACGCATTTCCTGAGAAAGAATCTTGGTGGTTTTTTTGATCCGGGAGATGGTTTCGTAGAGGTGGACGGGAAGACGAATGGTGCGGGATTGATCGGCGATCGCACGGGTGATGGCTTGACGAATCCACCAAGTGGCATAGGTGGAGAATTTATAACCCTTTTCGTGGTCGAATTTTTCGGCGGCGCGGATCAAACCGAGGGAACCTTCTTGAATTAAATCTTGGAAGGAAAGACCGCGATTCATGTATTTCTTGGCGATCGAAACCACTAAACGCAGGTTCGATTGTACCATTTTTTCCTTAGCGCGACGACCATGGTACAAACGACGCTTAAAGGCCGATAAGTATTCCTTTGATTTGGCCAGCCATTCTTCCAGCAGGGGAGCCGTTAGCTCCGTCTTACCTAAATAAGCCTTAATATCCGATAGTTTCGGCTCTTTTTCCGATTTTTCAACGATAATTTTTTCGATGCGCTCGAACAGGAAAACCTGTTTTCCCCATTCAGCATCGCTATAGAGGCAAAAATCTTCGCGAATGCGTTCTAATTTCAGTAGATCGGCGATTTTTCTCGCTAATTCGATCTCCTCCTCCGCTCTCAATAACCGAATCCTGCCGATCTCTTGCAGATAAATCCGAATCGAATCTTCTGTATAGGGTTTTTTTCTAGCCGCATCGCGACGACGAGCGCTGGCAAGGCGGCGGGTTTTTTTGCCATCGTTGCTATCGCTGACTTCTTCTAGCTCTAACTCGATATCCTCATCATCGAAGTCTTCGTCTAGGTCAATCAAATCTAAATCCAATGGCGGCTCGGTAAGGGTTAGTACATTGTGGGCCTGCGTCATGCCGTTTTCCTCTTGCTCCTTCTGTGCAAAACTAGAAGATCGAATCTCAATCTAGGTGATACTGAAAAAATTTGTGTCTCAGATCCGAGACGGGGAAAGACTTTTCCGATTGTAGCTTTAATTACAACAAATGGGAGAAGATCTTTGCTTAAATTCTCTTGTGTCGATGCGATTTTAGCGACACGGAATGCTGTTTTAGCTCGGTCAACTCATAATCTGGCTCCTGCAAAAATTGGGTAAATGGCTGGAGGACTGGAATCCGATCGCCGGTTTGTCTGCGGTGTTGACCAGATAGCTAACAGTCAAAGGAATTATTGGACGGGTTAACTGTTCCCAATGGCAAGGGGAACAGCATCCCTATTGGCCCTTGCTAATTCCTTTAGTCTTTAGCTATTGTATTTAATTTGATCGGATTCTTACGGATAAGTTTCATCCCTCATTGCTTTTAGGGGAATCTTGTTTTAGTACAGCTGCACCGTGAGAATTAGGGCGCAAGCTCATACTATTAAGTTAGCAACATTTTAGAAATTTGCGAGACAAACTTAAGATTTTCTCCAACAGTGCCATGGGGTGTGGGGTGATGGGGAAGTGGGGTGTGGGGTGTGGGGAGTTTTCTCAGTGAACTGATAACTGATAACTGATAACTGATAACTGACTCCTAACCCCAGCGACCAACTTGTTCAGCAAACCCTATCTAGACTTGTAGCATTTCTGGGGTTTTTTCCTTCTGCTGCAGTGCCACGTGGAGACGGTTTAAGGCGCTGACGTAGGCGCGAGCGGAGGCGACAATAATATCGGTATCGGCCGCGCGAGCAGAATAGGTGCGTCCTTCGTAACGGAGACGGATAGTCACTTCTCCTAAAGCATCGATTCCCTCGGTAACTTCTCGCACCGAGAAAGAGATTAATTCGTTCGGAATCTGCACCACTCGATCGATCGCTTTGCAGAGAGCATCTACCGGTCCTGTACCAATGGCCGCATCGGATAACTCGCTACCGTCGGGAGTGCGAATCGTTACCGTGGCCGTGGGTCTGGCACTATTTCCACAGGACACTTGTACTAATTCGAGGCGGAAGTGATCGGGAACCGTATCGATTTCATCGTTAACAATCGCTTCCAGATCGCGATCGGTGATTTCCTTTTTGCGATCAGCCATTTCCTTAAACTGGATGAAAGCGTTATTAAGTTCCGTTTCCGAAAGCTCAAAACCCAATTCCTGTAACCGAGAGCGAAAAGCGTTGCGGCCAGAGAGTTTACCGAGAACGATCTGATTATTAGTTAAACCGATCGATTCTGCATCCATAATCTCATAGGTGAGTTTATGTTTTAACACCCCGTCCTGATGGATTCCCGACTCGTGTGCGAAAGCGTTAGCACCGACGATCGCCTTATTCGGTTGCACGATCATGCCGGTAAGATTAGAAACTAGGCGAGAAGTGCGATAGATTTCCTTGGTGTTGATCTTGGTTAAAGGTTCCGTGGACTCTGCTGGACGACCGAGGAAAGGATTAAAATAGGAGCGCCGGACATGAAGGGCCATCACCAATTCTTCTAGGGAAGCATTACCGGCACGCTCACCGATACCATTAATAGTACATTCCAACTGTCGAGCGCCATTTTTAACCGCTTCGAGGAAATTAGCCACCGCTAACCCTAAATCGTCGTGACCATGGACGGAGATAATCGCTTGGTCGATATTGGGGACATTTTCCTTAATTCCCCGGATTAAAGCCCCAAATTCGCTAGGGGTGGTATAACCGACGGTATCGGGAATATTAACGGTGGTGGCTCCTGCGGCGATCGCTCTTTCGAGGACTTGATAGAGGAATTCCGGATCGCTGCGGCCGGCATCTTCGGGGGAAAATTCCACATCTTTAAGGAAGGATTTAGCATAGGCCACCATTTCCGGCACAATCTCAAGAACTTCCTGACGAGTCTTCTTAAGTTTGTATTGGAGGTGGATATCAGATGTGGCTAGGAAGGTGTGAATTCTGGGCTTGGCGGCGGGTCTGAGCGCATCGGCGGCAGATTTGATATCTTTTTGAGTAGCCCGGGCTAATCCGCAAATAATCGGGCTATCAGCTTCGCCGCCGACGCTGCCGGCAATTTTCTGCACCGCATCAAAGTCCCCCGGACTAGCGTGGGGAAAACCTGCTTCAATGACATCAACTCCCAGTCGTGCCAGTGCGCGCGCTATGGTTAGCTTCTCATCCACATTTAAAGCGGCACCCGGGGACTGTTCCCCATCTCGAAGGGTGGTATCGAAGATAATCACACGATCTGGACTGGTATTCATAGTTTTTTTGTACCGTTAACGAACTTGGGAGTTGTTCCTCTGATTATAGCAGCCGAGGCCGAGGGGGTTATAAGGAAAATTGCCCTGAGAATTTCTCGACCTGCTCGCACTTTTCCGGCTTGCCCTCTTTTTGGCTACCATAGAGGATATAGATAAATTGGCGAGGGATTTAACAATGTTTGGCAAACCAGCGAAGGAACCGAACCCACCGGAGGTAAAAGACTTACAGGAGGTGATGTTTTCGATTAAGCAAAATCTCGAACCGGATCAGGATAAAACCGATATTAATCTTGTTGAGACTCCTACTCCAGAGGTGGTTACTGTAGTTGAAAATATTAGTAAAATTCTCTCTCCCTATTTTATCGTTTTGGTGGGTTTATTTCTCTATGATCGGAATAGTTTTATTGGTTTTTTATTAGTTTTCACGGGAGTTTTAGCTATTTTTGGAGTTTCTCTCAAGGATATTAATAAACTCTTTGAAGAAGGGAAAAAGTTTTTCCAATCTAAGTAGTTTTATCCTCTGGATATGGTGATAACTGATAACTGATAACTGATAACTGATAACTGATATAAGATTATGTCTTTAGTTGCATCTTTACTCGATCGAGTATCTCCTCAGAGTTTACAACAATTGCGGGCCAGCGATCAAACTTGGCAAGCTTTGCGTTTAGAAAATCCGCTTATTCCTACGGTAATTAATCAAAGTCAAGAATCTTTAGGAGAGACGGATTTTGATCTAGTTATTGCGGGGGGAACCCTGGGCATTTTTATCGGGGCCGCTTTACAAACTAGCGGCTGGCGTGTAGCATTATTAGAAAGAGGTATTCTGCGCGGTCGTGAGCAGGAGTGGAATATTTCCCGTTTAGAATTAAGCAGTTTTTTAGAGTTAGATTTATTGACCGAAGCTGAATTAAATCAAGCAATAGCGACAGAATATAATCCTGCTAGGGTGGGATTTTATCAAGGTTATGAGCTTTGGGTTAGAGATATTTTAAATATTGGTGTTGATCCGGTTTATTTGCTAGAGACTTTAAAAACTAAGTTTTTGCAAGCGGGAGGAAAGTTATTAGAAAATTCCGGGTTTAGCGGGGCAATTATTCATCCCGATGGAGTAATGGTTAAAACGGGAGAAGTAACTTTAAAAACCCGTTTATTAATCGATGCCATGGGTCATTTTTCGCCAATTGCAAAACAGGCAAGAAAAGGAGAAAAACCCGATGGAGTTTGTTTAGTGGTGGGTAGTTGCGGTCAGGGTTTTCCCAGTAATGAAACTGGTGATTTGATTTATTCTTTTACCCCAATCTTGCACCAATGTCAATACTTTTGGGAAGCATTTCCCGCTAGGGATGGTCGGACAACTTATTTATTTACCTATCTTGATACCCATCCCGATCGCTTTAGTTTAGAATTTTTGATGGAGGAGTATTTAAGATTACTGCCGGAGTATCAAAAGGTGGATTTAGAAGCGGTCAAATTTCAGCGTTTTCTAGCGGGTTTTTTCCCTGCCTATCGTCAAAGTCCTTTAAAAATGCCTTGGCCAAGAATTCTGGCAGTGGGAGATAGTAGCGGTAGTCAATCTCCGGTAAGTTTTGGTGGTTTTGGGGCAATGGTTAGGCATTTAAAAAGGCTAACTTTCGCCATCGAGGAAGCTTTACAAATTGATGCTTTAAACCGAGAAGATTTAGCTCTTTTACAACCTTATCAACCGAATATATCGGTAACGTGGCTATTTCAAAAAACCATGAGTGTCCCGATGTCTGCTAACCCTAATCCCAATCAAATTAATGACTTAATGAGTGGAGTTTTTCGGGTAATGGATAAGTTGGGAGATGAGGTCATCAAACCGTTTTTACAGGATGTGGTGCAGTTTTCTTCCCTCTCAAAAACTTTGCCTTTGGTTAATCCTCAATTAGTTTTACCGATGATTCCACAAGTGGGTATCAGTCCTTTTATTGATTGGACGGGACATTATTTTAATTTAGCTTTGTATAGTGGTTTATATCCCTTAGCAACCACCTTAAAACCTGTTTTAGAAAAGTTACCCGACAAGCAAAAATATCTTTACCATCGTTATTTAGACAGTTGGAAATATGGCTCTGGGGGAGATTTTATCAGTAATCAGTAAACTGATAACTGATCACTGATCACTGATTACTGATTTAATCTTTATCTTGAAAAAATTGTTGATCGAGATAATTAACTTTAGCATAGGGTTCTAAAGCGGAGAGAATTTGTCGGCCATAACTGCGAGCATTGACACGATTATCGAGGACAGCCACACAACCTTGACACTCCCGGAGAGACTGAACAGATTGCTGAATTTCCCTCACTGCTGTGGGTAAAAGATAGGCACGAAACCAGTCGAGATGTTGTCGTTTGTAGTAAGCAATTTTGCCAGCAACGAGAGGATTTTCGGGGGAGGGTAAGGGTAAAGTAGCGATAATTAATAAACTGGGAGTCGGAAATTTTTCTTGATGGGTTTGCCAGAATTGCCAACCACAAACCAGAATAGTATTATTATTAATCTCGGTTTTTTCCACTTGCACTCGCGAACCGTAATCGGCTGCCATTTGGGTGGCAATTTGTGCCTTGAGGGGAACATCTTCAATCAGGATTACTATCGGTTGTTCACTGGTATGATTAGCACTAACTAATTCCCGTACTTGCTTTAATAACATCGGTTGAAATTCGGGGGTGTTGGGGGCGCTGATGCGATCGGGTAGATATAAATGAATATATTCACTTTCGCGATCAGCTGCAAACTTTAGAGTTAAAATATCTCCGATACCCTGATTTTGACGGTATAAATTAGCGGATTTTTCGCTATCTAAAAAACTGCCGATTAAAACAAAGGGTTGCTGCTGCCAAATCGGTTTGAAAAAACTAGCCACCTCCAAAGGACTGATTTTGAGGGTAAATTCTTCTCGCTCTCGATCTACTGATGTCCAGAGGAGATAATTATGCTCGGGGATTTTTGCCGCTAAAAGTTGCCAAGCAGAATCAGTGGCTAAGTCTTGATGCAAGCGTTGTAGCAGAGCAATTATATATTCTTTTTCTTTGCCATCAATAAGATAGCAATTATAGGGATTAATTGGATGGGCAAGAATACTTTGGCTAAGTTGTGCTTTAATTAAGTCTATAAACTCTCTATGCTGGGGATATGCTGACCCTAAAGCGAACCATTGTTCGGGAGTAATGGTGACGGTGAGATGATCGACTAGACAAGTTTCTAAATCTTCGGCTCGATCGATTATAGTGGCGATATTCTGGGGAAAATGACCGAGATTGCCCAATTTATCCTCTAACCATTGTTGGGGTGTGGTGAGGAGTAAACCGGTAAAATTAGCCGGAAAGCGATCGCTTTTGAGGATATCTCGCTGAGTTTGTAACCATGCTTGCAGATGGGGGATTTCCACTTCTAACAGTAGGTTTACTTCCGACTCTGGGGCAACAATTAGAACAGGCGTATTACCCAAAAGAGCCGGGGTGAGATAACTGAGACAATAACGGGTGAGAGTAGTTCCAGTTTGTATGAGAGAGGAACGTTTTAGGCGTAAAGCTCTAGCCACCAGTCGCCCCATAGTGAGATGATGAGACCAGTAAAAGCGCCCTTGTTCCCGTAAAAAAGCGCGTAGGGAAGAATGAACCGCTGCTTCTAATAAAACCATCTCATCTCAGTTATTGGTTATCAGTGATCGATCATAGCCTTGATTTTGCCACTGATTGCACTCCGAGAGTCTTGGAGGGGTGATTGAGGTTGAACCCGACATCTTATCTTGGAACGGTAAAAACCTAGAAACTAGGTAAATGTGATTTTGCAGTAAAAAAAGCGATAAAAAACCACAATCGAACATTTTACCGCTTTTTACAGCCTTAAATTGTCAGGTTTATTTTCTGTTATTTTTACCACGACGAGATAGTAAGGCCCCGATGGCACCGATACCGAAAATACCCAGTGTCATCGATGGTTCGGGGACAGACTGAGGATTGGAAGCGGGACTGACCTTAAATCCACTGGTGATAAACATTCCAAAAACGTTATCATCTTTGATGAGGCTCATGGGTTGGGTCACCATTTTTAAGCGCAGGAAGGTATCTCCTGGTGAGATAAAAGGAGCCGAATTAGCACTGTTGCCGAGGGCGAGGTTATAGTATTCATCATCGATTCGCGGCCCATCTTCGGGTGGAGCGAACGGGCCGGGGTTAGCAGGGTTATCATCTATCCCCCCGGCAGTTATTAAGGCTCCCGGGTCCATTTCACCATCATCCTGTCCTCCTGCGCTACTGGTTAATCGTCGATTGGTGGTTGAATTAGTAGTCACGTCAATCTCAGTAGCTTGCGCACTTGGTTGACGGCTGTAACTAATGGCGAGTGAAACCAGAAAATCTCCCCTAGTGTAAGGCTCAAAGTCAAACTGAACCGTGTCTCCCTGGGGGGCTAGTTCCCCGTCCAAGATAATCGAGGTAAAACCTTGGGTGGAAGAATTGCTATAGGCAACGACAAGAACTTCACCATCGTTATTTCCATCCTCAACGATACTAAAGTTTTGCAATCCTCCCGTAAAAGAAGAAGCAATGATATCGGTGACATCCCAAACAACAGTAGTGGCTGGGTTGTGATCGGGAGTAAGAGTAGTTGCCGAACTTCGGGAAAGTCTATTCCCATTAAAAGTTACTCCGAAAACTGAGTTCCCCCAGACGGAAGCAGCATAGAGATAAGCCCCCTTAATAGTAGAATCTGCGGGTATATCGGCCTGCAGGTTCCCACTATTAGATGTACTTCCAAAGCCGTCAATAGAAAGAGCAGAGTCGGGAATGACTTTTCGTACCTGCAAAGAAGCAGCGGAAGCAGGGGCAATGTTTAGGCAAAGTCCAACGGTAATCCCCAAGGGTAGCAATAAATGAGTAAGTTTTTTCATGATGGGCAACCAACAATTTTTTTTTCAACTTATACAGTTTCTCCTAAGGATTAAGCTTGACGGGATTTGGCATCATTTCTGGACGACCAGCTAATGTTCCAGCGTTCCGCAGTTCCAGCGTTCCCCGGAGACTTCATACTCCACCATTATTAAGATAACTGCTGTAGTATTGACTTTTCAAGTTTATACTACCCCATCTGCTTTTTACTTGCGACTTGGTGTGAGATGATTTAGAAATGTTTATTTCATGACAAGGATAAGGAAAAGTAATGGCAGAAATTCAGTTTTCCAGGGGGTTAAAAGAACCGGTTGTTCCCGATATCCGCTTAAGTCGCACTAAAACGGGAGAGAAGGGATCGGCAGAATTTTATTTTAAGCAACCGACTATCCTGGGAGATCAACAAACCGAGGAAATCACGGGGATGTATCTCATCGATGAGGAAGGGGAAATCGTCACCACGAAAGTAAAAGGCAAATTTATCAACGGTAAACCCATGGCGATCGAAGCTACGGTGATTTTTAATTCTCCCGCAGAGTGGGATCGTTTTATGCGTTTCATGGAACGCTACGGTAGCGAAAACGGTCTAGAATTTACTAAATCTTCCTGATTTGTCCCTTAGCTTCCGGCAATTTGTCAAAAAACCCGCATTCGGGAGCGATGCGGGTAGAGGTAAGAAATCAGCAGAAAAACCTATTTAACTCCCAACAATTCCACATCGAAAAGTAAGGTCGCGTTGGGAGGAATCACCCCACCAGCACCCCGCGCACCATAACCCAATTCTGGGGGGATAATTAAGGTACGCTGCCCACCGACTTTCATCGATGCGACTCCTTCATCCCATCCTTTGATCACTTGACCAACTCCAATGGTAAAGGTAAAGGGTTGATTGCGATCCTTGGAACTATCGAATTTTTTGCCGTCTGTCAGGGTTCCCGTGTAGTGAACAGTGACTTTTTGACCTTTTTGGGGAGTTTCTCCGGTTCCTTCCACGATATCGATGTATTTTAGTCCCGAATCGGTGGTAACTGCTTGATCTAAATCCATGGAGATGATTTCCTGATTAATAGTTTGAGTGATAGCGGGTGGATTGGTTTCGGCGGCGATCGCATTGGTTTTTTCCCCCCCACCAAAGAGGGAAGCAGCGATTAAAAATAAGCCACAAACCGCGATGATAGCAAAACTGAGCAAGATTTCGCGCATTGATTTCATAGTTCCCTAACGCCAGAGTTTATTCTCTAAGTCTCTCACCTGTCGTTCTAATCTATCAATCCTTCCCCGCAGTTCGTCCATTTCCGATTGTCGGGGAACCCCTAAATCCTGCAAGATATGGCGAATATAGCGTTCTAAGTTGTTCTCGAAGTTCCCCTGTTCAGACTTCATCTGTGTCATCAGATCATCGACAAAGTTTTTAGCCTGATCGGAATTGATTTTACCGTCTTTTACTAATTCGTCGCTCACTTCTTTGATCTTTTCTGCCACCATGGAAGTAGTGCCAATACCCATCAGCAGCAATTGTTTAATCCAGTCGCTATTGTCCATTGTTTTCACCCCCTTCAAGGAGACGGTGATAAAAATATTCCTATTCCATTATGGACTTTTGCGGCGGTAACGGCAGAGCGATCGAGCAGATAACCCGCCAAGGCTATACCGGTGGAACTACCCCCATCTAGGTTTAAACCGTCCTTTGCCGCCATTAACAGCAAAATTCGGGCTAATTCGCCTAAAGTTGCCCCCCTTCCCCCGACGCGATTATGGATAGCCACTAGCAAAATTTTTCCTTCTCGGCTGACTGCGATCGCACTGCGGGAAGCTTGTTGATTTTGGAATGCAGGACTAAATTTTTCGGCATTTCCATCTAAAACTATGCGTCCATTCTGCAATAATAGGGGACCTGCACCTAAAATCTGGGGATAATTAGCCAAATCTCTCGGTAGGGTGACGCTATCGAGATTGACTGTCTCACCAATCTTTAAATTAATATCTGTCTTTCGGCAGATGACTAAATAGCCTTTTTCTGGTATGGCGATACTGTCCTGTGGAAAAAGATTATTTAATTTCCCCGTCACGCGATCGCCTTGGACGACTAACCCGGTTTCGCGCTCGGTGAGAGGATGATAATTACTTCCCCAATCACGAGTATAACGACTGCAGCCGGCTGTCAGGAAGGCACTATTTAACTGGGTTAGGGGAAAACGTTGTCCGGTGGCAGTAATGAGAGTTTCCTCTAAACTCAGGCGATCGATTCTGATTTTACCACGATTATCCCATGCGATCGCTCCTCGGTTTAAAATTGGTCCGGATAACCATTTGCCATCCACACGAATTGCCCCCAAAGGTAACTGATTATTACGATTAAAAAAACCGCCATTAATCATCGCTACCGCGTTACTTTCGCTATTAATCGTGATCAGGGGATTAGTGCCGCGCATTGAGGTGGAATTAGCGGTGATTAGTTTAATAGTTATCTGAGGATTTCTAGGATCAATTTCTAACCAAGTCACGGGAAACCAATCTTGATCTAACTGGATATATTTTTGATTCCAGATTAACCCTGGTTGCCAAACAATGCGCTTTTCATCCATAGCATCGGGACGAGAATCAATGATAATTCGGGGAGGATTAGCCACACTGCTGATCTGTAATCCGTAGGCAGTGGGAAGGTTAATTTTTAAACGACTGATCACCCCATTATTTTCTAAGGAAGTGATCTGAGTGGGTAAGTTATTATTGGAGTTACCTAGATCATCTTCATCGTTATTTTGATTACTGTTGCTGATAGTTTGGGGTTGAAACCTAGAGATAAGGGATTGCTGGGCATTTCCTTCTAGGGTAATCACTGCTTGATTTTTTGCCTGACTAACTTGCCAAAAGGTCGGGCGATCGAGTTGAATAATAATCCGTTGTACTGCCCCATAATTTTCTAGCTGGATATCTTGAATTTGGGGAGCAGGAAAGTTAATAGTTAAACTATCGCCATTAATAGTGGTTGTTGCCCCCATTTTTAGTAAAATATCCGTAACATCTAGCCAGCGATCAGAATTGATCAAACTAGCTGGTAAAGTTTGTAAATTAAACCAGCTTATCGGTTGCTTTTTCGGATCATTTGTGCTAAGAAAATCCATGCCGAATAATTGTCTTGCTCCCGTGTCACTCATGGCGATTCTGGTACTATTTGCTGTTGTCCACTGTCGCCAAGAAACGGGCAAAGAACGACCATTAAGAATAATTTTTTTTCCCTGTTGCTGGTTTGATAAATCCCGAGAAGCTAAAGTTATTGGTGATCTATGATCGGCTAAAGATATAGCTGGACTGCCAAGAATTATCAAGGAAGTTACCGTTAAACAGATAGATGAAAAAGTCAGGTAATTTAACTTCATAATTATCTCCCTAAATTACCTTGGTTAAGATGATAAAGAGCAATGATTTTTTCCGTGACTTCTGTAATAGTGAGATGATCGGTATTAACTTCGATCGCATCTGCGGCTTTTCGCAGGGGTGCTAGGGAGCGATTACTGTCCAAATAATCCCTTTTTTCAATCTCTTGGGTTAATTCTGCGAGACTAATACCCCCATTTCCCTGCGCTTCTAAGTCTTTTAATCTCCTTCTCGCTCTTTCTTCGGGTGTCGCTGTCAAGAAAATCTTTAATTCCGCTTCTGGGAAAACATTAGTACCAATATCCCGACCTTCAACGACTATTCCCCCCGACATTCCCAGTTGTCTTTGCAGGGTGACTAACTGCTGTCGCACCGCTTTTTGAGCGGCAATTCTGGACACTTGTGCGGTAATTGCGGGAGAGCGAATCTCTAAAGTCACATCCTGCCCATTAATCTTCACTATAGTCGCATTTTCGGGACTATCGGCCGGGATTATTTCTATCTTCGCTAAAGATAATAACTCGGCGATGGCCGCTTCTGCGGACAAATCCAGACCAGAATTCACCACTAACCATGTCACCGCGCGATACATCGCACCAGTATCGAGATAGGTTAACCCCAATTTTTCCGCTACTAAGCGCGTTACCGTCGATTTTCCCGCTCCAGCAGGCCCATCAATAGCGATAACTGGCCGACGTTGACGCAAGATAATATTATCAATTAAACGGGTTTGACCGATCGATCCAGCGATCGCCAACAGTCCCCCTGTCTCGATCTGCTCGATCGGTTGTAAACTCTGGGGATGGACTAAATCCAGATACTGAGGGCGAAATTCTGCTACTCTGTCGAGATTTTTTTGGACAATAGCCAGTAGTTTTTCCCTTTGTCTTTCCCCTAAACGAAAACTTTCGAGAGCTAATTGCAAACTTTGGGGGATAATTGTCGCTTTTTCCCTTTCTGTCGCCGATAGATACTGATTGCGAGAACTAACTGCTAATCCCGATGTTTCTCGCACTGTAGCACAAGCGCGAATCTCGATCGCTAAATTTAAATCCCTGACTAATTGCCGGATAATCGCTAACTGTTGGGCATCCTTTTCGCCAAAATAGGCGATCGTCGGTGCAATAATATTAAACAACCGCGTGACAATTGTGGCTACTCCCTGAAAATGCCCCGGACGAAAAGCACCACATAACCCGCTAGTCAGAGAAATCGGGGGAACAACTGCGGTTATCTCCTCAGAATCACCAATTCCTAAAGTTTCCGCACTCGGAGCAAAAATAGCAGCAACTCCCAAAGATTCACACAATTGGCGATCGCTGTCAAGGCTGCGGGGATAGCGAGAAAAATCCTCTGTGGGGGCAAATTGTAGAGGATTAACAAAAATACTAACCACAGTTACCTCCGCTTCTGTCACTGCGCGTCGAATTAGACTAGCATGACCTTTATGGAGGGCGCCCATGGTTGGCACAAGGGCAATACTGCGATCATGGCGATAATCAGCCAAAAAAGTGCGTAAACCGGGGATTGTCGTGAATATTTGCACAGGGTTCACTCCTTTAATCGCCTATTCCACTACTATTCGCCATTCGTGCAGTTCATACTCCACATAGCCATTTTCCATCAGGGGATGCTGCCCGATGATCGATTCGGCTGCTTCCAGGGAATCGGCTTTAAATAATAACATCCCATCGCCTCTTTCTGTCCAATAATTCGTTTTTGTCTCCCGTCCTGTCTCGGTTAACCGCTGCCCATAGGCTTGTTTGACAAACTAGGGCATAATTTTTTTCAGGACATTGACTGGTAAGCAACCCGATAATTCTATAGATTAATGGCAAAAAAGACTTGACAAAACCCCTCGATTTGACCTATACTTTTTATTATGATGGGAATCCGTGCCAAAATATATATAAGCCTTTTTAGTCTAGACTATTTAAAAAAAAATTATGCAATTACAACCCCAAAAAAACCTTGAAACAATATCAATTAATACACTTGATCGGTGAATCGAATAGGGAACCTTCGATCGAGTCGAGGGGGAATTAATCAGCAGTAATCAAGTTCGCCTATCCGTCGTCACGATTTGGCTAAAACGAAACCTAGATCATCAATTTCAATTTATCACCCTCAAACCCCGAAAGGAAAGATAAACTATGCCGCAACTATACAAAGAAGTGACCCTAGCCCGCGACGTTCCCGAATACAATCTTAAGCAGGGTGATTCGGCGATTCTTGTCGATATAGTTGCCCATCCGAAGGGGGGTGAGGAAGGATATGTTTTAGAACTATTCAACGAAGTCGAGGAATCAGTTAACGTCGTCATTGTCCCGAAATCGGCGATTCAAGAAGAGGAAAAAGAAGGTTCCTCGTTACTTGGTATGATTCGATCGGGTGGCATAAATTGACTAAATCCTTATCTGACAAGAGACTTAATTGATTAGTTCGTTCTAGAGCGAAAACAATTGACAAAAATCGCAGCAATGTCTGTCTATATAAAGGTTTCATCCCTTGTAACCCCCTCTCTTGCATAACACGAACCGAAGAACCGCAAAGTCAATGACTCAGCATCCCGAACTTAGGTTATAACTGAAGAATTAAGTTGATTTAATTTTGGGTTCGATCCCCCCTTAATCCTCCCTTGATCCCCCTAGGGGGATCAAGGACAAAATCTATCTTCAATTTAATTGAAACCACTTACTTAACTGATCACTGATAACTGATAACTGATAACTGATCACTGATAACTGAAATGATCCTACCCAATTCCCTAGAAGAAACAATCCTGCAAGCGAAAGCCGCCACCCAACTGGCTCTAGAATCGGGTGCTAGACGCGTACAAGTAGAATTAGTTATCCCAGAAATTGCTCTACAAGCGCAAGCCTTAGCCCTTGATTTTACCTCTATTTTTGACAGTTATGGTTCTGGTTTAAGGGTAATTTTTCCCGATACTGGAGCCGCCATGTTAGCTCGACGGGATTGGGGAGAAACAGTTTTTCAACTGGGAGATTTAGGTAGTCGTTTTATTCCCATCGAAAACAAAATTAAGCCCGAAGATGAAGTTTTTTTAGTTGTTTGCCCCTCCTCGGTTGAGATTAATTCCGTAGAAAAACTCTGTTACCTGGCCGAAGATCGCCCCGTAGTTCTTCTGATTCCCCAATTGGAAGATGTATCGGTGGTGGGTATCGGTTACGCAGCCCGACAATTGCGAGAAAGATTTTTAAGTATCCTAGAAAGTTGTTATTATTTTCGTCCCTTGGAATCAGCGATCGTGTATCGTTCCTATCCTTCCATGTGGCAAGTTTGGCTCGAAAAAGAAGACGGTTACGAGTTAATTTCCGAACAATCCACTAAACCCATGGGCGAAGCTTTAGAAAATCTGATTCTGAAAGCTTCTAGTAATAATCCTAAGGATGGTTCTAATCCTGCTAATAAAGCCAAAAAGTCCGGTTTATTTGCCACTATGGGACGCTTCTTAAAAGCATTGCAACAGTGACATACTCCCCCCGTCAAGCTAGGCTGTGACCGGGTATTTTTTCCCCATTGCTGTTAGAAATTCCTTACTTCGACGGATTACCTCGATTGCAACTTTTATCCTTCTATTTTAACCGATCATTTGGCAATGCTATAATAAGATTAGTCGGTAGTTTCCCTAGAGGTAAACTTTTATGATCGTCAATAAGCGAGAACTCAAGCAAACCTTAAATCGGGTGTACTTGAAAATCAAGCCTGATACTGAAACAATTCAGGTTTTTCAAGCTAATTTAACGCGCTTATTGGATCAATGTGACAGCAAAAAGTCGGAAGAGTTTAATAAAAATTTGCTGATAGATTTTTTAAAAAATACCTATTATACCGATCGCTATTTTATCAATACAAAAGAGCGCATCGATCTGGTGATTCATAATAACCAGGATGTTAAAAGTCCAGTGGGGGTGATTTTTGAGACGAAGAAACCTACTCGGACAATAAATGCAGAAATGCCAAGACTGGATAATCTCAATACTAAGGCTTTTCAGCAGTTAGTTTTATATTTTCTCCGCGAAAGGGTGACGGATAAAAATCTTGAGATTAAACACTTGATCGTGACAAATATTTATGAGTGGTTTATTTTCGATGGCAAGATTTTTGAGGAGTTGTTTTTTGCTAATAAGGCTCTAGTTAACCAGTTTTGCGATTTTAAAGCAGGGAGACTGAGTAGTACGAAAACGGATTTTTTCTATCAACAAATTGCCGAACCAGCGATCACTAAAGTTATTGAGCAAATTAAGTTTACTCATTTTGATCTGCGAGATTTGGAAAATTTAGATTTGCTTGATATTTACAAGATTCTTTCGCCAGAACATTTACTTAAGTTACCTTTTGTTAATGATAGCAATACTTTAAATAAGCCTTTTTATAATGAGCTTTTGTATATTATCGGTTTGACGGAAATTAAGGATAAAGGGAAGAAGTTAATCGGACGAATGAAAGAAGGCGATCGCTGTGATGGTTCGCTGATTGAAAATGCGATTAGTCGGTTGGATAGTTTAGATAAGACTTCAAAATTAACTGAAGAGTTTGGAACTACGGATGAGGAACGGCTTTATAATGTGGCGTTGCGGTTATCAATTAATTGGATTAATCGGGTTTTATTTCTCAAACTATTGGAAGCGCAATTAATTAAATATCATCAAGGCGATCGAGATTTTGCCTTTCTCAATTTGGCGAAAGTTCCCAGTTATAGTGATCTCCATAGTTTGTTTTTTGATGTGTTAGCCAAGGAGAAAAATAAGCGCGAGGCTAAGGTTAAAACGATTTTTGCTCATGTACCTTATTTAAATAGTTCGCTATTTCTACCAACGGAGACGGAAGAACAAACGATTTTTATTCGCAATTTGCGGGAGCGAACTTTACCCATTTTTGCAGGTACGGTGCTAAAAGATAATCAGGGTAATAAGCGAGTAGGTGAGTTAAATGCGTTGGCTTATTTGTTTGAGTTTTTGGATGCTTATAAATTCGATCGAGATGAGTTAGAAAATCCTCAAGAAGATAGCGAAAAGTTAATTAATGCTTCGGTGTTGGGGTTAATTTTTGAAAAGATTAATGGTTATAAGGACGGTTCTTTTTATACGCCGAGTTTTATTACCATGTATATGTGTCGGGAAACGATACGACGAGCGATCGTGCAGAAGTTTAATGAAGTAAAAGGCTGGAATTGTAAAACTTTAGATGATTTATATGAACGAATTGAGGATAAAAGAGAGGCGAATACTATTATTAATAGCCTGAAGATTTGCGATCCGGCGGTGGGTTCGGGACATTTTTTAGTTTCAGCTTTGAATGAGATAATCGCGATTAAGAGTGAGTTACGGGTTTTATTAGATACTTCGGGTAAGTCGCTAAAAGATTATCGGGTAGAGGTGCGAAACGATAAGTTATTGGTTTATGATGATGAGGGGAGTTTATTTGCTTATCATCCGCAGAATAAAGAAAAGCAACGGGTACAGCAAGCCTTATTTCATGAGAAACAGACGATTATTGAAGGGTGTTTATTTGGGGTGGATATTAACCCTAATTCCGTGACAATTTGTCAGTTGCGGTTATGGATTGAGCTTTTAAAGAATGCTTATTATCGAGAGGATGGCAATTTAGAAACTTTGCCAAATATTGATATTAATATCAAGTGTGGTAATTCTTTGATTAGTCGCTTTGCTTTGGATGTGGATGTTAAACAGGTTTTACAGAAGCAGAAGTTTAGTATTGAGCAATATCGCAATGCAGTCCAGACTTATCGCAATGCGGAAAATAAGGAACAAAAGCGGGAGATGGAAACGCTGATTGCTAAGATTAAGGCTGGGTTTAGTGCTAATTTATTAATTAGTGATCCTAAGAAGGTGAAGTTACGTCAATTACAAGGGGAACTTTATAATCTGGAAAATCAGGGTTTATTGTTTGAGGAGACTAAGACGGAGCAAAAAGCGCGGGAGAAAAAAGTAACTAAGTTAAATAATGAGATTGACAAGCTAACTGCTGAAATTGCAGATATTGAAAGCGGTAGGCTGTATGATAATGCTTTAGAATGGCGGTTTGAGTTTCCTGAAGTGTTGAATGATGACGGGGATTTTGTTGGGTTTGATGTGGTGATTGGGAATCCTCCTTATATTTCAATACAAGATTTAAAAAAATCTAATTCTTTGGTTTGTGATTATTATTCTAAAAATTATCAAACAGCAAAAAAAGGTAACTTTGATATTTATCTTCCTTTCGTTGAAAAATCATTAAGCTTGTTAAATTCGCACGGTATAGTTGATTTTATAATGCCTTCTCTTTGGATTTATAACGAGTATGGAAAACCCCTAAGAAGCTTAATGATTAAATCTCATTATTTATTAAGATTTTTAGATTTTGGCTCTACCCAAGTTTTTATTGATGCAACTATTTATACTGCTTGTCAACAATTTAGTAAAGAACCTAGACCTTTTTTTAGATATTTAAAAACAGAAGCTGGTAGCTTTGAGACTGAAGGATTTTCGGAAATTTATTTTTCTAGCTTAAATGAAAATAATTGGAGTTTGGGAAAAGAACATATTTTGTTAATCAAAGAAAAGCTTGAGTTAAATTCAAAACCTTTAGGTGAAATAGCGCAAATTTTTGTGGGGATTCAAACAAGTGCAGACAATATTTATCATTTACAAAAAATTTCGCAAGGAATATATTTTTCAAAAATACTAGATAAAGAAGTTGAAATTGAAGACTCTATCATGAAACCACTAATTTCAGGAACAGATGCCAAACGCTATAAAATTCCAAATACAAATAAATATTTGCTTCATCCTTATGAGATTAGCGGTGAGTTTAATTTACTTAGTATTGAATTTTTAAAAAATGAGTATCCTAAAGCTTTTCAATACTTAAAAAATAACGAATTTGTTTTACGAAGTCGAGAGAAAAATAAAATGAATACTGATTTATGGTACGGATACAATTATCCTAAAAATCTTGACAAACAAACTTTATCAAAAATAGGAGTCGCTCAAACTGTCTCTGATTTACAATGTTTTCTTGATGAAAAAGGAGATTTTTTCTTAAATAATGTTCGAGTTAATGGAATTAAACCTATCAATGAAGATGAAGTAGATATAAAATATTTATTGGGTATTTTAAACTCTAAAGTTGCAAATTTTTATTTTAAGTTAGTTGGCAAGCCAAAAGATAATGGTTTTTTTGAAGCGAATAAACAATTTATTTCGCCAATTCCCATTAAAATTGTAGATCACAAATATCAAATAAAGATTAAGTTATTAGTTGACAAAATTCTCGCCGCAAAAAAAGACGATCCTAACGCTGACACAAGCGAATTAGAAAAGCAGATTGATCACTTAGTTTACAAACTCTATCAACTCACCTATAATGAAGTAAAAATCATTGATCCAGAATTTGCCCTAACAGAACAAGAATATCTGGACTTCCCCTAATTTATTCCCTTACACCCCCGATATCCTGTAGGGCTAATTCATGAATTAGCCCTACTATGAATCAACCCTACTATGAATTAGCCCTACTATGAATCAACCCTACTATGAATTAACCCTACCCTTATCAACCCTACCCTTATCAAGGGGGGCAGGGGGGATCAAACCTAAAATCCATTTTTAATTTAATTAAGGCTTGCTGAAAAAGTACGGGCGAAGCATTCGGATAGAAAATCTCCGGTTTCACCCATAGGTTATTGCCCGAATGCTTCGCCCCTACAGGACCCGGGCCGATGAAGACGCAAGGTTTTGAAGCACGATTCTCTCAAAATCTTGCACCTGTTTCACGAGAAAAACGACAAAACTCTTACCTTGCCTACATTTCACATTTATTCAGCCAACCCTAATTATAATCAGCTACTTAACACAAGAAAAACCAAATTTAGTTCAAAGAGGCGCGATCGCCCCTTTGTTAGAGTCATTTAAAGTTAAGTTCTGAGCCACTTTAATATCTGAGGATTTTTGTCATAACGGTAGGTAAAACCATCCTTGGCTGTAATCACCTTCCCTCGACTGGCTTTACTCCGAATGCTAGAGAGTGATAGGTCTGTTAATAGTTTCATTTCCTGATGGGAAAATCCTTCAAGAGAATAGACTATTTCTGGTTCTGATCCGTTATGGATGGTAATATCGGGTGTTATGGAATTGTTACTCGGAGCATTAGTAAACATTTCTCGCGCTTTTTTAAGGCGATAATCTTGAACGCTTAAGAGTTCCCAACTAGAGTCAGCAGAAAGTTCTAAAACCCATTGATGGTAATTAAACAAACTTTCTCGATGACCCACACTAATAAAGGTTGTCTTGCGAGTTTGTAATTGCTCGTATAAAATCCCCTCGTTGGTTAAATCTAAGGCACTGGTCGCCTCATCTAAAATGGTAAAACTCGGAGGATTCACTAACAATCGAGCAAAGGCTAGGCGTTGTTGTTCACCGAGGGAGAGAATGTTTTCCCAGGGTTTTTCGGAGTCAAAGTCATCCACCCGATTTAGCACATTTTGCAAATTGACTTGTTGTAATACTGCTTGAAGTTCGGTATTGCTCATCTCACTATTGGTTAGAGGATACAGCAATTGTTCCCGTAAGGTTCCCAAAATAATGTAGGGACGTTGGGGCAAAAAGAGAATTTCTTCTAGGGGAGGACGCACTAAACGCCCAGTGCCAGCATTCCATAAACCGGCGATCGCTCTTAATAAAGAACTTTTACCTCGACCACTGGGCCCGACAATCAATAATCCTTCACCTTTTTGAACAGTAAGAGATAAATCCTCAACAATCACCTTTTCATAGTCAGGGGTTTCTAGGGTGACGTGTTCAAAGGCAAAATGATTTTCTTCTATGGTTGTAATTGTGCTGACATTCTCGGCTTGTTTAGTCACAGTTTCTAAGGCATTAGAAAATTCATTTAAACGTTCTACATAACTCGAAAACCGTCCTGATGTGCCAAATTCTGTAATTAATTCTCCCAGGGCCGATGCAAACATATAACTAGCTAATGAAGCTTGCTCAACTTGCCCATAATCAATTTCTCCTTTAATATACAAAGGGCCAAGGACTAAAAAAGGAAAAAACTGAATGACGGAACGATAACCCCTACTAAAAATTTCATTCCCTTTTTCCCAGTTAATTTTATTTTTCGTATCATTGATAACTTCCTGAAAACGTCGCTGAATAATATTTTGTTCCTCTTTTTCTCCCCGAAAAAAAGCAATAGATTCTGCATGAGTCCGAACATGGGTTAAGGCATAGTTATAATCTGCTTTTGATTGCAGTTGTTCCTGATTGATCTTGCTTAATTCTTGATTTAGATAGGCGGCAATAAAATTACCGATAATCGTGTAAAACAGTAGCGGAATAGCAATCTGTCGAGAAATTGACCAAACTACCGCTAAAAAAGTTAGCATTTCCAAACTTTTTTCCAAAAAAGTGGCCGAGAAACTAATGGCGTTTGTGGCGATCGGTTCAATTTCCTGGGCTAGACGTTGATCGGGGTTATCAATGTCAGATTGAAAGTTAATTTTATAATAGGCACGATTACTAAAATATTTCTCTAAAATCTGGGTGTTTAACCATTGATACCAATCAAGGGCAATTTTTTTGCGAATATCTTTGGTGAACCCTGCCAGCAGCGTTACACAGATTAATCCGATCGCATAGACAGTTAATGTACTGGTAAATTGAGACGCATCTTTTTCTTGAATAATGACATCAATTAAACGACGATTAACAAAACTGTTAAAAGCCGTGACGGCGACTAATCCCACAATCAAAAAGATCAGCAGTGATAGCATTCCCCAGGAACGAATAACCTCAGAAAAGCTTCTTTTATTTGATGCAGTGGGATACCAATAGGGTTGGGCGATCGCCTTTACATCCCTTAAAAATTGGTTAAAGGAAGCAAGGGCATTGGCACTAGAAGCTGTTTGGGTTGTCATACTTGTCCTCTGACCGGTGAACGATCATTCATTTTAAACAATAATCAGGTCTTTTTGAAAGTTTTAGGCTAGGTAGCTATTTAGTTTTTCAGCGAGGACTGGATTTTTAATTAAACCGTAGTGATCGCCGCTAATCCATTGAGATTGCAAGTCATTGATTACTTGATGCCAACCAGGATTTTTAATAGAACTGTCTTCCGCTCCTAAGAAAACACTTCTACCCAGATACGTCTTGGGAGAATAGTTGCTCAAAGCTTGGTGATTAATCTGGAAAACTTTAAACCAGGTTTTAACCTGCTGCTTCCCAAAATCTGACGGCAAAAGATTCGTTTCTTGACTCCAAGTAATAAATTTGTCTAGTAACTCATCTGATGTAAAATGAGCAAGTTCACTCCCAGAGAAAGAGATTTCTTGATTAAAGATACTTGCTAAGTCTCTGATGAAAGAATAGGCAATATTGAGATCTTCATTAAATTCTTCTGGCAGGGAATTAGCATAATTTTTCTCCCTATTAACTGAATTAAGTAAACTTGGAGAATAACTATCTATTAAAGCCAGTAAAGCAACTTCTTGACCTTGGGTCAATAATTGTTGGGCGATTTCAAAGGCAATTACTCCTCCCATTGACCAACCTCCTAAATAGTAGGGACCAGAGGCTTGAACCGTTTGTATTGCTTCAATATAAATCATTGCCATTTCTTCAATAGAGGCTACAGTTTTTTCCACTTCATTTAGCCCTAATGATTGTAATCCATAAAACGGCTGTTTCGTTCCTAAATTACGAGCTAAATCGGCATAACACAGCACATTACCACCAATGGGATGAACAGCAAAAAAGGGGGTTTTATGACCTTGAGACTGGATAGCAATCAACAGTGAAGAGGCTGGCTGAGTTGTTTCTTGCGCTAGTAATTTGGCTAGACTTGCTATGGTTCCATTTTGAAAAAGACTGGTTAATGGTAAACGTTTGTCTAACTTTTGTTCAATACGATTGATCAGACTGACTGCTAACAAAGAATGACCGCCTAATTCAAAGAAGTTTTCCTGAATACCAATATCATTAATGCCTAAAATCTCTGACCAGATTTGAGCTAATTGTAATTCCACTAAATTACGCGGGCCAATTTTAGGAATATTTTTTCTGGTCTGATCATCGGGTATAGGTAAGGAACGGCGATCGCATTTGCCACTGGGGGTTAGGGGCAAATCATCTAAAATAACAAAGGTATTAGGAACAAGATAGGCGGGTAATTGATTAGCCAAGAATTGACGCAGTTCGCTAGTAGTTATCTGGGAGTCAGAAGTAAGAACCACATAGGCAACTAAACGTTTATCGCCAGGAGTATCTTCACGGACAATCACCGCCGTATTTTGCACATCGGGACATTGACTCAGAACCGCTTCAATTTCTCCTAACTCAATGCGAAAACCGCGAACTTTGACCTGATTATCAATGCGTCCTAAATATTCAATATTGCCATCGGGTAAATAACGAGCTAAATCTCCCGTTTTATACAAATTTGACGGCTGCTCTACCCCCTTATCAAGGGAGGTTAGGGGGGGATCAAAAGGATTAGGAATAAACCTTTCCGCTGTTAATTCAGGACGATTTAAATAGCCCCTTGCCACCCCGACTCCACCAATGTATAACTCTCCTGACACTCCCACCGGCACCGGCTGTAAAAAGGCATCCAAAATATAAATTTGGACATTGGCGATCGCCTTACCAATCGTCACTATTAAATCATCTTGACTACATTGTGCAATTGTGGCACAAACACTCGCTTCCGTTGGCCCATAAGCATTAAAAAAGTTTCTTCCCACCGACCATTGTTTCACCAAATCGAGAGGACAAGCTTCACCCGCCACAATTAAAGTTTGTAAATTTGGTAACGATTCTTTTGGTAAAACAGCTAAAGCGGAAGGGGGTAAAGTCACATGGGTAATCTCACACTCTTGCAAGTTTTTAATTAAAGGTTGACCCGGTAATAAAGCATCTTTTTGAGCAAGATAAAGCGTCGCTCCAGAACCAAAGGTCATCAAAATTTCTGAAATACAAGCATCAAAACTAAAAGAAGCAAATTGCAGCACACGACTGTTATGGTTGACTTCGGTTTCCCTGTAGAACCAGAGGTGTAAATCACATTGGCTAAATTAGAAACAGTTAGTCCGTTTTGAAGATTATCTTGACAATATTGAGCAATTTGCTCTTCAATCTCATCTAAACAAATAAGAGTTGCTTGATAGGGAGGCAATTTTGCTAATAAAGAACTGTGGGTAATCAAAAAAGAAGCTTGACTATCTTCTAACATAAATAGAAGACGTTCAGTGGGATAGTCAGGAGCAAGAGGGAGATAAGCACCACCCGCCTTGAGAATGGCTAATAAGCCGATAATCATTTCTAAAGAACGTTCTAGGGAAATACCGACTAAAACTTCTGCTCCCACGCCTAAAGTTCGTAAATAATGGGCTAACTGATTAGCGCGATGGTTTAATTCAGTGTATGTTAATGATTGCTCCTCAAATACCACTGCGATCGCCTTTGGAGTCCGTTCAACTTGTGCTTCAAATAATTGATGAATGCACTGCTCTTGAGGATAATCAGTCTTGCTATTATTCCAAGATATTAATAATTGCTCACGTTCCTTGGGTGTTAATAAAGGAAGTTCTTTAACTGTAGCTTTTGGATTGAGTATGATTGCCTGAAGTAGGTTTTGAAAATGTTCTCCCATTCTTGCAATCGTTGTAGTGTCAAATAAATCTCTGCTGTAAGTCCAATCTATTACTAAACCTTCTAAATTTTGCCAGCAGTTTACTTCTAGATCAAATCTGACGGTTTCTTCCACTGATAAAGATAAACTTTCAATACTTAAACCCGAAAGATTCCAAGTATCTTGAGAGATATTTTGTAGCGCAAACATAACTTGTACTAAAGGATTTCTGCTCAAATCACGATCAGGTTGTAGTTTTTCTACCAACATCTCGAAGGGGAGGTCTTGGTGAGCATAACCCTCTAAAGTTGTCTGTTTGACTTGTTTTAATAATTCTAAAAAACTGGGATTTTCCGATAAGTTAACTCTTAAAGCCAAAGTGTTAGCAAAAAAGCCAATTAAAGGTTCGATCGCTGCTTGATTACGGTTAGCGATCGGAGAACCTACCAGCAGATCTGATTGACCACTATAACGAGATAGCAAAACGCCGAAAGCGGCCAACAACGTCATAAACAGGGTTGCAACCTGATCTTGACCTAACTTTTTAAGACTTTGAGTGACATTTTGATCCAGTTGAAAACGTTCAACTCCGCCCCGAAAACTTTGCACTGCTGGACGAGACCGATCCGTTGGCAAGGTGAGAACAGGAGGGACTGTTGCTAACTGTTCTTGCCAATATTTGAGTTGTTTATCTAAGACCTCACCTGAGAGATATTGACGTTGCCAAACCGCAAAATCTGCATACTGAATAGACAACGGAGGTAGAGGATTGCTTAAGTTGTTGAGAAAGGCTTCGTATAGAGCCGATAATTCCCGAATCAGAATCCCAAAAGACCAGCCATCATAGATAATATGGTGCATTTTCAACAGTAGCACCGACTTCTGGGGACTCAATTGCAATAGCTTAAACTGAATCAGTGGCCCCACTGTTAAATCAAAAGCTTGTCCTGCTTCTAGTTCTGCTACTTGTTGAATTTTAGCGGATTGTTCATTGGGGTATAAATCCTGATAATTATCAACCTTTAAGCAAAAAGAACTAGGAGGCGCAATCGCCTGAATAGGTTCCCCTGAAACAGTAGGGAATGTTGTCCTAAAAATTTCATGGCGGTTAATTAATTCCCCCAAACTTCGCTCTAGCACAGCCAGATTAATATTCCCCTCAATTTGCAATATTTCCAGGGTATTGTAGGAACGACTATCAGGAGAAAGATAATGTAAAAACCATAAACGTTGTTGAGCAAAGGAGAGAGGTAAATGGCCGTCCCTAGCGACAGGTTGAATGGGCAAATAATCGGTACTTTTGTGCTGTTTAGCCTGTTGTAAAAACTGTAGTAGTTCGGGTTTGCGATCACCTATCTCTTGACGGAGTGCTGGGGTCAAAATTCCTTCGGGAGCCTGACAGCGTAAGCGGTTTTCATCAGCTTCTAAAGTAATGCCTAAATCCCGTAGATAGCAGACAAATTCAACAATTGTTTTTGTCATAACTTAGAACTCCACTACCTCAGTATTTTCATGATTTAACTTTCTCTCTGAGCTATCCTGGGCAGCCCATTCCACGGCCTGAATATAGCTTGCAATGCCCGCGATTGTGGGGGATTCAAACATAATTTGTACGGAAAGATCAAGTCCAAAGGCTGAATTAATTCTTGATAAAACCTGGGTAGCCAAGAGAGAATGTCCTCCCAATTCAAAAAAGTTGTCCTTAACGCCAATGCGTTCCAGTCCCAAAACTTCACTCCAAATATGAGTTAGTTGAGCTTCAATGGGATTACGGGGTAAAACAAAACTGTTCGCTAAATTGAACCATATAACTGGGTAGTTTTTCTTGCAGAAATTCTCGTACTTTAGGAATTAATTTTTGGACTAACTTACCGCGCAGAGGATTATTGGTGTAATCAGTCCAGGGTTTTATTTTAAAGGGTTTTTCATCCCAAAAAGCAAGTTTTGAAAGGGTTAATTTTTTTGATTCCTCCGCTTCTGAATTCCGCTGAAAAATGACATCAAAGGAACCGTCTTGACTACTTTCCCACCAACTGAGGTGAGCGGTGTAACCGAGAGACTCGGCCAATTGCCAAACCTGTTCAGGATTGATAGCTGTATCTGTTTGTTGGGCTAGGATGGTTTTCAGTTGTTCAACCGTTTCAACATCAGGGGCATTTTCCACCCATTCCCAAATTTTGAGAGCCTGTTCCACTCGCTGATTCGGAATACCACG
>SFCA01000081.1:0-81253 GCA_007095475.1 Microcystis aeruginosa Ma_QC_C_20070703_M131
AAAAAAATCAGAGAATCGGCACGAATGGGGTCTAATTGTAATTCCGTCGGGTCGAGGACGGTTAAGGAGAGGGGAGAACCCAATAACCAAGTGGCTAGATCATCGGAGAAGTTTTCGGCAATAAATTTACAAATATTATCAAACATCGTGAGCTTTTTGTCTTTGTAATTGCTCGATAGTTGCAGGTGATAAATCGGTAAATCGGGCTATTTCTGGGATAGAAAAACCAGCAGATAGCATTTTCAGGGCAATTTGTCGAGCTTTTTCTTCTTTGCCTTCTTGCAATCTTTCTTGAAATCCTTCTTGTTGTCCTTTTTCCTCGCCTTCCTCTAAAATATCTTGATAGATGACGGATGCTCTCATAATGTCACTCCGAAGAATTTTTTTGATCGTCTCTCGATTTAATACTAACCCGGCGAGAATACTGGTAGCGGCAGCGAGATTGCTTTGCACCTGTTTTTGGGAAATAGTTTCTAGAGAACGGGACACCTGACTTAACACCTGTTCGGGGTCATCGGTGTCGAACTACTGAGCGTTCGACAAAAGCTCACGCCGAAGTCTCGCCGAACGTCCGAAGTCTCACGCCGAAGTCTGATGGCTGATGGCTTTTTTAATCGGGTAAAGTGAGAATTTCGACACCGGTTTCGGTGACGGCGATGGTGTGTTCAAATTGGGCGGAAAGTTTACCATCTTTAGTAATAGCAGTCCAACCGTCTTTTAAGACAATATGTTGCCAGGTTCCCTCATTAATCATTGGTTCAATGGTGAATACCATGCCGGGGCGAATTTTTTTGCCCTTGCCACGAGTGCCGTAGTGGGGAACCTGCGGGCCGGTGTGAAAGACATTACTGATACCATGACCGACAAAATCTCTAACCACCGAAAATCCTTGTCCTTCGGCATATTCTTGGATAGCTGCGCCGATATCGCCGATTTTTCCCCCCGGCTGCACTGCATCTATGCCTCTTTGCAGACATTCTCTAGTCACTTCTACTAACTTTTTCGCTAGGGGGGAGGGAGTACCGACAAAGAAAGTCTGGGAGGTATCGCCGTGATAACCTTCTAAAATCGGGGTGACATCGATGTTAATAATATCGCCGTCTTTAAGGATTTGAGCGGCGCTGGGGATGCCGTGACAGATAACCTCGTTAATGCTAGTACAGATGGACTTAGGAAAGCCATGGTATCCTAGGGGCGCACTTTTGGCTCCATGGGCGCAAGTCCAACGTTCTGCCTCGTCATTGATTTCTAGGGTACTTACCCCCGGTTTAACCATATCTGCCAGATGCTCTAAGAGTTTAGCTGCTAATCGTCCGGCTCGACGCATTTTTTCAATTTCCCGGGAGGAGAGTAAGGTGATGGTATCGTTGCCCATGAATTATCCGACTGTTGAGAAAGATTCTTGTTACATTTCTTATCCTAGCAAAATCGGGCAGCCTTATGGTGTCGGGAGTGGGGAGATGGGGTGTGGGGTGTGGGGTGTGGGGAGAATAAATAAAAATAATCTCCTGTCTCCTAACTACTGATCACTGATCACTGATCACTGTCTCCCGTCTCCTGACAAGAGAAATTAACCGAATCTACCGGCTACATAATCGCGAGTTTGTTGATTAACTGCATCGGTGAAAATTTTCTGGGTGGTGTCAAATTCTACCAAACGACCGACGCGGGTTTCATCGGCATTAAAAAAGGCCGTGCGATCGGATACTCTAGAGGCCTGTTGCATATTATGGGTGACAATGACGATCGTGTATTGTTGCTTCAATTCATGGATTAATTCCTCGACTTTGAGGGTAGAAAGGGGGTCTAAAGCGGAACAAGGTTCATCCATTAATAATACTTTTGGTTTTACCGCCAAAGCGCGAGCAATACACAATCTTTGTTGTTGTCCTCCCGATAATCCTAAAGCGGATTTATTCAACAGATCTTTAACTTCATTCCAAAGAGCAGCCCCTTTTAAAGCTGATTCCACAATTGCATCTAATTCACTGCGACTAGCGGAACGATAAATTCTAATACCGTAGGCAATATTATCGTAAATACTAGCGGGAAAAGGATTAGGACGCTGAAACACCATACCCACCTGTCGCCGTAAGGTATGAAGGTTAACTTTGGGGGCGTAGATATCTTGGCCAAAAAACCTAACTTTGCCTTTAACTGTCACTTGCCCCTCTAATTCCCCGATGCGATTGAGGGCTTTTAAGAGAGTGGATTTACCACAACCAGAGGGGCCGATCATGGCGGTTACTTGCCTTTGCGGGATTTGTAAAGAAACCCCTTCCAGGGCTTTTTTACAACCGTAGAAAAAGCTAAGATTTTCGACTTTGATCGCCGAGTTAGCTAGAGAAGTAGGGGTGTTCATGGTAGAGGAATCGATCATCATAAAAATGCTTAATTTGAGCGTTTACGAGTGACAAAACGGGAGATAAGGCTAGTAATTAAAACTAAGATAATTAGGACTAAAGAAGCTGTCCAAGCTAGGGAATTTTGTTCAGGAAAGGGGGAACTAGCATAGTTATAAATCAACACCGTTAAAGCCGGTGTGGGCGACCAAAGACTTTCTTGCCAAAATTGACTAAATAAAGCCGTAAACATTAAGGGGGCGGTTTCTCCAGCAGCCCGGGCCACCGCTAATAATATCCCGGTCATAATCGGTGCGATCGCTGCTGGCAGGACAATGCGAAATACGGTATCGAAACGGGAACCCCCCAAAGCGGAGGAACCGAGACGGTAGGACATGGGTATTAGTTTTAGTGCCTCTTCCGTGGTTAAAGCGACGATGGGCAACATGATCACCCCTAAAGCAAAGGCCCCCGCTACGGCGGAAAATTGTTTGGTAGTTAACACCAAAACCCCGAAGGAAAACACCCCGACAATAACGGAAGGGGTACTACTCAACACCACGATCGCAAAGCGCAGAATACCGCCGATTTTGGAACCCCGAGCGAATTCCGAGAGGAAAACCCCGGTGAGAATCCCCAGAGGTATGCTGCCGAGGGATGCTAAACCGACCATAGTTAAAGTACCCACGATCGCATTGGCAAAACCGTTGGGAACACTGGGATCAGAGCCAACTGGGGCGGGTAAAGAGGTGAAAACTTGCCAATTGAATCCGGGTAAACCTTCTTTGACAATTTGAAAGAGGATAGCGAATAAAGGCAGAATGGCGATGGCACTAAGAGCGAGCGCTAAACCCGTGAGACCGTTGGTAAAAAAATGTCGCCACGGTGACAGGGGTTGCTGTAAATCTTCTTCGGGAAAAGCTCCTTGGCTCATAAAATTAACGATTGCGGTTGATAAATTGTACTAATAAAGCCGCAATACTGTTAACGGCTAAGGTAATAACAAATAGAATCAAAGCTAGGTACATCAAGGCTCCGATGTGGACTTTTTCAAAAGCTTCTGGGAAGGTATTAGCTAGTACAGCAGGAATGGTATAACCGGGGGCCAAGAGGGAGGGACTAATAATCGAGGAGTTACCGATTACCATGGCCACCGCCATAGTTTCCCCTAAAGCACGCCCTAAACCGAGGATAATCGCCCCGATAATGCCAGAACTGGCCGCCGGCAACAGCACGCGCCAGATGGTTTCCCAACGAGTCGCACCTAGGGCCATGGAGGCGCTGCGTAGTTCGGGGGGGACGGTAAGCAAGACATCGCGACTAATAGCGGAAATGGTCGGCACGATCATGATGGCCAGGATCACACCGGCGATCAGCATACTTGGTCCCAGGGGTTGGGTGCTAAATAAAGGGAACCAAGCAAGATTTTGAAATAACCATTCTTGCAGGGGTTTAAGCACGGGAATTAGCACGAAAATCCCCCATAAACCGATAATTACACTGGGAATCGAGGCAATTAATTCCACTAGAAAACCGATGGGATAACGGACACTTGCCGGCAAATAATTCTCGCTAGTGGTTAAAGCAACGGCAACACTGAGGGGAATAGCTAATAAAAGAGCCAGAATTGAGGAAACAACGGAACCGAAAATAAAGGGTAAACCACCAAATTTGAGGACGTTAACATCCCAAGTGGTTCCCCAGAGAAATCCCAGACCGAATTCATTGATCGCCGGTCGCGCATCCTGAAAAACAATCCAGGCCATCCAGAGCAGAAAAATTAAACCAGAGGCGGCACAAATCCAGACTAAGATTGTAAAAATGCGATCCAATAAACCCGCAGTGCCGGGGTTTTCGTTAAGATTGGCTGCTGAAAGATCAAAAGAATCAACGGGTTCAGAAAAATTGGCCATAAGGTAGAGCGCGATTACCAGTTATCAGTTATTTAAAATACAACTGTAGGGGCTGAACAATGTTCAGCCCACAGAAAAGAAATACTTGTAGTTATTAGTTATGGACTTAACCGGTAACTTTTTCCATCTTACTGGAAAGCGGTGACAATCAATCCCAAACTAATACAAAAGTATTTAGGGTTTGCTGAAAAAGTACGGGCGAAGCATTCGGTTAGAAAATCTCCAGTTTCACCGATAGGTTATTGCCCGAATGCTTCGCCCCTACAGGACGCGGGCCGATGAAGACGCAAGGTTTTGAACGACGATTCTCTCAAAATTTGCACCTGTTTCGCTCGTAAAGCCACTTCTGTCACCGATTGAGGAATCCGGGTAAATTCCAATTGATTGTTAATACCTTGACCGGTGGTGAGAATCCAAGTCAACAGTCTTTTAATTTCTGCCGCTTTTTTGTTATCGGCATAGTCTTTCGGTACTAATAACCAAGTAATCCCGACGATCGGATAGCCATTGCTCGGATCATCTACATTAGCGGTAAAATCAGCGTTAAATTTCACCCCTTCCATCGCCTTGTTAGCTTGAGCGAGACTGGGTTCGACAAATTGACCGGCTTTATTTTGAACTTTAGCAGTTCTCATGGTTGCCCCTTCGTTTTTGCGGGCAAAGGTATCTTGAACGTAACCGATCGAGCCTTCTGTTTGTTTAACCAGGGCCGCCACACCATCATTTTTCGGTCCCTTGAGAACGGTAAAACCCCAGTTGGGTTCTTTGCTGGTTCCCACTTTACTTTTGAAAGAAGGACTAATAGCACTCAGGTGGGAAGTAAAAATCTCGGTAGTACCGCTACCATCAGCCCTAACCACCACTTTAATCGGTCGGTCGGGTAGTTTCGGATCCACTTGTTTCCAGTTGGTGATCTCGCCACTGAAGATTTTACCGAGGTTAGCCCTGGAAATTTGCAGGTTATTTACCCCGGGCAGATTATAAACCACGGCGACGGCTCCTCCGGCGGTGGGAACTAGCAGTAAACCGTTTTTCATCTGGCTTTTTTCCGAGGAGGAAGGAGCGGCATCAGAAGCCCCAAAATCGACGGTTCCGGCGATAAATTGCCGGACACCAGCACCGCTACCGACGGAATTATAGTTAACGGTGACACCGGTGGCGTTTTTATAGTCGGCAAAATAACGCTGGTATAGGGGCGCGGGAAAGGAGGCTCCTGCACCGTTCAGGGTTTGGGCGAAAGCTTCTCCCATCGTCCCTGCTAAGGCCGCTGCCGTGGCGAAGGAGACAGCACACACACGAGTTAGGGTAGCAGTTGAGAATATCATAAGTTTTCTGGTTGAAGAATCCTGCACAATTGGGAAAGTTGAACTTTCTTCAAAATATAGTTTAAGGCACAAATATTACATTTAAATCTAGAAATATTTTAGTTTTTTTTGGTTAAGACTTGGTTAAGCTTGCTTTAATCACTCTTAACCTTAAACCTTGATTAGAAAAGTAGTTAGTTAGTAATTTTATCGGCAAGATTTTCTAGGGAAAATAGACGAGGTTTAAGCCGATGCCAAGAAAAACTAATTGATCCCATCATTACAGATTAGATCGGGATAAGCGCATCTCAAATATTATGGAAAATTGGTATTTTGCTAGTTAATTTTACTACCTAAGCAAAATTGATTACAGTTCTAAGCTGTTAGCTGTCAGCCGTAAGCCTTGAATCAGTTTCATTGATCAGTTACCAGTTATCAGATGTGAGTTTTCAATTCACTGATCACTGTTTACTGATAACTGAAAGGTCTCCTGTCTCAACTAGGAAATTAATTGTCCACGACTACTTATAAGTTCTCAACAATTGCGACCCTAGTGATCGTTTATGATCGAACTATCAACCTTGGCCAAATTTGAGAGATAAAGGTAATGGCTCGATCGCACCCCGTTCCTAACTTGCCGGTAGCCCCGGAAAAACGGCAATTCAACCCGCGGTTGCTGTTGCCCCTAGCTGTTGTGATTGCCGCCGGTTATCTCGGTTGGCGACATTTTGCCCCTGTCCCCCCAGCTACGGTACTCAATGTCAGTGGCAGGATTGAAGCAGACGAAACTGATATCGGGGCAAAAACTGGCGGACGAGTAGATCAAATTTTAGTCCGGGAGGGCGATCGAGTCAAAGCAGGACAAGTGATCGCAGTAATCGTCGATGAGGAAGTTAATCAACAACTGCAAGCAGCGATCGCGTCTGTTCACGCCGCCCGACAAGCGGAAGCACAAGCATTGTTAGATATTAGCGTGGCCGAAAGTCGCATTCAAGAAGCGGCAGCGAACTTAGTGCAAGCAAAAGAAGACTCCTCCGGACGAGTTAGCCAAGCGAGCGCCAACGTTGCTGCCGGTCAAGCGGCAGTAGAACAGGCCAAAGCGGAGGTAAAACAGGCAGAAGCGGCAATAATCAGGGCAGAAGCCCAATTAAAACTGGCTTTAGCCGATCGAGAACGTTACGATCAACTATTTAGGCAAGGAGTAGTTAGCCAGCAACAATTCGATCGCACCCGTACCGATGCCGACGCGGCCAAAGCAGACTTAGACACCGCTAAAGCGACTCTCGTAGCACGACAAGCCGCCGTTAACACTGCCAGGCAGCAACTGCGAGCAGCCCAGGGAAATTTAGCCCAAACCCGTTCCACAGCCCTTAATTCCGTCATTCGCAGTAATCAGTTAAGTGCTTACCAACAACAAAAAGAACAAGCTAAGGCCCGATTAGCCATGGCCCAGGCAAATTTACAAGCGGCGATCGCTAATCAACAACAATTACAAAAACGTCTCGACTCCATGCAGGTAAAAAGTCCCATTAATGGCATCGTTCAGGATCGTCCCTTGCAACCGGGGGCCGTAGTTACCAGTGGGAAAACCCTACTCACCGTCATCGATCCCCAATCGATCTATCTGCGCGCCTATATACCAGAAGGGGACATCGGCAAAATTTATGTGGGCAAACCAGCACAGGTATTTCTCGACTCCGATCCCGATCGCCCCTTAGCTGCTAAAGTTAGTGCGATCGATCTAAAAGCTGCCTTTACTCCCGAAAATATTTACTTCCAAAAAGATCGCGTCCGGCAAGTGTTTGGTGTCAGATTAGCGATCGATCAGTCGGAAACCTACGCTAAACCCGGGATGCCCGCCGATGCTAAAATTGACTTGAAATAACCATGGTTTCCCCCACCGATACCTCTTTATCCCCCTTAATTGAAGTCGTCAACCTCCAGAAAAACTACGGCAATTTTGCCGCCGTCAGAGGGATAAATTTCCAAGTCTATCCGGGGGAAATTTTTGGCTTAATTGGTCCAGATGGAGCGGGAAAAACCACCACCTTTCACATTCTGGGCGGGGTGATGAACCCATCGGGTGGTTATGTGGATTTAGAGGGAAAAAAGCCCCGTCACGTCCGTCAAACTATCGGCTATTTAACCCAACAATTTTCCCTCTATCTTGACCTCAGCATTGATGAAAACCTGCGTTATGTGGCCAATTTGCGCCAAGTAACCGAGAGGGATTTGCAAGCGCGCCGGGATAAATATTTAACTTTAATGAACCTGAAGGGCATCGGCGATCGCCTAGCTGGGCAACTTTCCGGGGGCATGAAACAAAAACTCGCCCTCTGTTGCGCCCTGATTTCTCGTCCCCAAATCCTACTTCTCGATGAACCCACCACCGGAGTTGATCCCGTCTCTCGGCGAGAATTTTGGGATATTTTAGCCACTTTAGCCCGCGAAGGTATAACAATTGTGGTGGCTACTCCCTACCTCGATGAAGCGGAACGTTGTCACCGCATCGCTTTGATGTACGAGGGACAAATTCACGAGATCGGAACCCTCAGCCAATTGCGCCAACGTCTCGGTTTACAACGCTTGGAAATTCGATCGCCCGATATCGCCGCTACCGCCGAAAAAATACTTCTTTTGGTTGATGGACAAAATATTAATGACGTGCAGTTATTTGGTGATCGTCTAGATGTGTTAACTGGCAATCCCCAGCAAGCAACCAGAATTATTCAGAATGCGATCGATCATCTCAGCGCTATCCACCCTAGCGAGGCAACCCTAGAAAACGTCTTTGTCACCCGTTTGCGACAACAGGGTTCCGATCCCCCTTTTATCCCCTTACCAAAGTTTAAATCCGAGACCATCACCACGGGAATAGCGATCGATGCTAGGGATTTGCGGAAAACCTTCGCTAATTTTTGCGCCGTCAAAGGTGTTACTTTAACCATTGACTACGGAGAAATATACGGCTTATTGGGGGCGAATGGTGCGGGAAAAACCACCACGATTAAAATGCTGTGTGGGCTACTTTCCGCCTCTGATGGCCAGATTTCCTTAGCTGGGTGTAGTCAAGACCTGCGTAATCCCAGCTTACGGCAAAAAATTGGTTATATGAGTCAAAAATTCACCCTTTATGATGATCTCACTGTGATCGAAAATCTGGAATTTTACTGCGGGGTTTATGGGGTTCCCCCGCGCTACCGTCAGCAAAAAATCGCTTGGGTTTTGGAAACGGTGGGATTAATCGGACGGGAAACAATGTTAACCGGAAAACTGCCGGGAGGATGGAAACAACGCGTCGCTTTTGGCGCTTCCGTCATGCACGAACCGGAGATACTATTTCTCGATGAACCCACTTCTGGAGTTGATCCCCTAGCGCGACGACAATTCTGGCGCTTAATTAACGATTTGGCTCGTCAGGGAACTGCGGTATTAGTGACAACCCATTATCTCGAAGAAGCGGAACAATGCAATCGTCTGGGTTTTATGGTAGCTGGAGAAGTGGTGATGCAAGGTTCCCCCAGTCAAATTAAAGCAGCACAACCGGGGCAATTAATCGAATTACGTCTCGATCGAGTGCAACAAGCGGCAGAAATTTTCAAAACCCGTTTACAAGCTTGGCGCGTCTCGATTTTTGGCGATTGCTTGCACCTGACTCTCGATCATCCCGACAGGGAAATTCCAGAGATAAAAAAGATTGTCAGCACCGCAGGAATACAGGTACAATCCTTGCGTTTGCTTCCCTTTTCTTTAGAAGACGCATTTATCAGCGTTGTGCAGAGAATTAATGAGGATTGATCAAGTTTTTTGCCGATAACTTGGATAATAGAGACCTGCTCTTTAATATTGTACCATTTAGGGTTAGTCCGCTCCTTCTACAGAGCCATTGTCTCCGTGGGATGTTATTCCTACGCAGGTTCCCTACAATGGTAGGTCGTTAGATTAGAAAAGTCCTAACATTTTGGACGGATTATCGGCTATTTTTCTTTTTTTGCCTTTTTACTCCGCCGAGAAGACCGAGCGAACCCAAGATAACGATTCCGGGCAAGGTAGAGGATTCGGGAACCGGTTGGAAATCGAGGCTAAAGGTTCCCGATGGTAATAGCGGGGTACGACCGTTTGCGGTATTCGTATCCACGAAGCGAAAGGTAGCGGAATAGGTTCCTAACGGCGCGTTCCCATCTGTTGAAAACACGGGAGTGAAAGCGAACCAATCTCCTTGCCCGATAACATAAGTATCGTTGACCGCGTTAAACAAATTTATTCCCGAAGCGTCCGTTACCGTCAAACCTGGCGTGATATCGATTAATTGTAGGGCGATCGTCGCCTCGTCTCCCAACAAGTCCTTCCAGCGACCGTTTCCCGTATTATAAATTGCGTTCACGTAAGGATCGGCGAGATCGTCGGTTAAATGGGCGACCGGACGTATTTTCAAATCCGAATACATATGATCGTCCGTTTTCTGGCTAATATTCTTTCCCGCAAAAACGCCGCTACCCGGAAACAGGGGGATCGGGGATAGGTTGAACCGTGTTTCGGGCAATCGGTTATTGGTACTGGTCTCTACCACTGTCGCGTTCGTTGCCTCCCCCGTGTAACTATAAATACCGATGGCGTGGAAATGACTGATATTGACGGGTTCATGTTGATGCGGGAACAGAAGCGATAGTCTCCCATAGTTCGGATTGGCCAGAGCTTTATAAGTCCCGCTGGCTAGAGTCGGGAGTCCGTCTATCCCGACCATAATATGATGATGACTACTATGGGATTGGGCGAGGCTCGCGGTCGAACTAAGAAAGACGGCGGAAATCGAGACGAAAAAGGCATTTAAAGCCTTATTAGTCAAAATAAACATATATTTTGTCAGAGATTTTGTTCTACCTATCGTAAGAAAGATTTTTCTGGAAGTCAACAGACAGCGTGTCGTAGACAGGTGTCGCGTCTCTCGATAAATCGGTTCTCACGCGCTTGGTGGTGATTCGGTAGTAGTGATGGCGGCTTAATCCTTTGCTTTACTGTGCATTGTAGTCATGGATAAAATACCAAAGGGTTCCCCAACGTGATTCTCCATTTTTTTAGAGAAAGATAGACTCTCTCTCACCAGCCGAGAAATCCTTTTGAGCTATTTCCTCGTTAATTTTCATCAACAACAGTGAGACTAAGGCTAATTATAAATTATACAGAGGTAGCAGCGGCTAAGTCTGGGTACGGGCAGTGCGGGACGGTGCTAGGGCGATTTCATTACCCTATTCAGAAATCTTTGTCAAGTACAATTTATACCAAATTAGATGAGCTTACCCTGATATATAATCGAGTGGTGGCACTTGGAAAAAGATAGATAGATCCCCACTATAAAAAAAGTATAACCGAAGCCGCCGCCCAGGTCAAGGGATCACTCCTTTTTTTTGAGAAGTTTTCCAAGAAAAAAATCAAAGAGGCAGCCAGAGATATTCGGTTTTTCTTCACTTTTTGGGCGAAAAAAACCCTTTTAGGATGCCTATAATAGGAGATAGAAAGGGTTAAAAACTAAAAAAAAAATGGCGGAGAGAGTCCAGAAAATCCTTGCTCAGTGGGGAATTGCCTCCCGAAGAAGGGCGGAGGAGATGATTGTGGCCGGACGAGTGAGACGGAATGGCAAAATCGTGCAGTTAGGAGAAAAAGCCGACCCCGAAAAAGATCACCTAGAGATAGACGGAAAAAAAATTGAACCGGGCAATCGTCCCCAAAGATTGTATATACTAATCAACAAACCCATTGGTGTGGTTTCTACCTGTAAGGATCCGCAAAACCGGCCGACGGTGATTGACCTTTTGCCCGACTCCCTCGCTGGCGAGACGGGGTTACATCCCGTAGGAAGGTTGGACATCAACACCACTGGGGCTTTACTCCTCACCAACGACGGTCAACTCACCCTCACCCTCACCCATCCCCGTTATCATTTGCCCAAAACCTATCGGGTTTGGCTAGATGGTGCGATTGATCGACTTGCTCTCCAGCGTTGGCGAGAAGGTATCCTCTTAGAAGGGAAAAAAACCTTACCCGCACAGGTTGAGATTCTCAAGCAAACCGACCAAAAAACCCTACTAGAAGTTATTTTAGTGGAGGGAAGAAATCGGCAGATTCGCTGTGTAGCCGAAGAATTAGGTTATCACGTCCTGAAACTTCATCGCAGTGCTATCGGTCGTATTCAACTAAACTCTGGTAATAATTCCCCCTTACCCTTGGGTCATTACCGTTTTTTAACCCTTGATGAACTGAAATATTTAACAAGCCAGATTAACTAAGCTGAAAGTCAGCCCCTAATAGCGATATGTTTCGCCTTCTCCAATCACAACTTGATCCCCAGCATAAACAGCGCACCAAATTACTGGAAATCGGCGTTTATTTGCAAAAAAATCGCCTAGAACAGTCCCTTTCTCTCGAGGAAATTGCCCAGAAAACCTTGATCCCGCGCCATCGTCTAGAAGCGCTGGAAGCGGGAGATTTGGAGGCATTGCCCGAACCGATTTATATTCGTTGGTTAATCAAACAATTTGCCGATAGTCTGTACCTGGATGGTGAGACGATTAGCCGACGTTTTCCCACCAAGGTCAATAACTTTTTTAGGGGAATAAAACCGTCTTTATCGCTGCCGAGTCTTCAAATTCGCCCGATTCATCTCTATTTTCTCTATTTAATCTTAGTTATTGGTTCCGTACAAACCCTATCCCATGTCCTGCAAAAATCGGTACTGCAATCGAATCGCTTACCGCCGCCTTCCTTGCCACAACAGCAAATTGTCCAACCGAAAAGCAATCCCCTTCAACCGGTGGCCAACAAAACCAGCAATAATCAGCAGCTGGTGGTGGAGGTAAAACTGGAAGATGACTGCTGGCTGCGGGTGGTGGTGGATGGCAAGACAGAATTTGAGGGTGTACTGCCCCAGGGAAGCCATCGCACTTGGCAAGCAAACCGAGAATTAACCGTGAGAGCGGGTAATGCCGGCGGGGTTTACGTTGCTGTTAATAATGCCAATGCTAAACAACTGGGGCAACCGGGCAAAGTCGAGGAAGTCACCTACCGGGCAAATTGAGCTAATTTATGCAAAAGGTTTTTTCACCCCTCGATCGCCTTCAGGGAGGGTTGATCGGGGCATATATTGGGGAATCCTTGCATAATCAACCCCTAATACCAGCCTTTAACTATGAGGCTACACCAAGGACGACCCTGCTTTTGCAAGCTCTGCAATCTCAGGAAGATTTGTCCATCGCGATCGCAGCCAAGGAGCAGTCGGAATCGGCGTTATTATTTGTGCTGTTGCCGGAGATTTTAACCTGGCCTGACCATGGGGAACGTTGGCAAGCTAGATTAAATTTTTGGCTGAAAAAGGGCTTAATTTCCGATTTAACCCGACAAGAAGCGATAATTTGGGGAGAGGCAGTAGGTCTGTTATTAGAGGGAAAAAGGCCTTTAAATCAGTTAATCGGGCAATTACTAACTATTAACCCCAAGAATAAGCTATTAGAGCAGATTCAGTCAGCTTTAGGGCAGAATCATCCCTTCGAGTCCATTTTATCGGCTTGGGCGAAAGATATCTCACCTTTAGGAATTGCGATCGCAGCTTCTCTCTATACCTTTCTGCAAACAACCGAGGATTTCGCCGTTAGCGTGCGTCGTGCTAATTCTAGTCCCTATCAACGGCAATTAACCACCACTTTAGCGGGAATTTGGGCGGGATTGTACAACGGTATCGAGGGGATTCCCCTAGCCTGGCGGCAAAATTTGCCGAAAGAGCCAGTTAAACAGCAATTAATCGATAAAGCTGGGGAAATCTATCGAATTTCTTTGGGCATATCTCCTCATCTTGTTTTATCTCCTCATACTGCCGTCGCTTACGGGGGAACTTTGCAACCCCGTCCTAGCTTAAAATTGGTCTCTCAAGACAGCTGAAGATCGCTGTTATTTGGACTACAGGCGATCGCTGGCTTTAATAAGCGATAACATCTCCTTCTTCCCGATCGAGGGGAACATGGGGGAGTTGCCAGGCAATAGACTGGCGTGTGCTGAGGGTCGCCTTTCTTGAGGTTCTTTCTACGGCAGTCTGGCAAGCATGGGAGTTTAAATCATCAACAAATTTAAACTCTTTCCTTAATGCTGTGTTGTACCGAAATAACTCTGTTTTGCCAACACCCCGATTATCCATCCAATAACGCAGGAATTGATTCCGAACAAATTGGGTTGTCCGTATTGCCTCATTAATGGCTTCTATCTGATTAGGTTTTGGCTTAACCTTGTATTCTAGTACAAACATTTTGACACTGCTCGACCTAGTATCAATATCTTAACCCAAAATTCCTTGAGTTGACAATTTCGATCGGGTTAGCAAAGGTGAGGCTGTTGTCTGTTCGTCCTGCAAAGAGGAGGGCGACGGGTTGATTGCTGTTTGCCGTCACGATCAGTGAACCAGAGTCCCCACCGCGACTAAAGGGATTGCCGCCGATGCCACGGATGCCGATCTGATTGCGGAATTGGGCGGCACCGCAGGGGTAGCCACCGACGGAGATATTGACGTTAATATCGGTAATCCTGCCGACAGTTGCTTGGGTTGTCCGACCATTTTTCTTCACCGTCATACCTAGGCAGGCGGCGATCGGTGTAGGATTGAGGGTGTAGTTGAGATGACGCGGATCGACAAAACTAAAAGCTGTCCAAGCAACGGCCGCATCTAACAAGTTAGGGATCGGACAGTTGACCCGGACAAAATTTTCCAAGAGGACGATTCGAGTGCCGGGGACAACCCCACCATCAACCCGTCCGGGCTGGATAATCGGTAGGGAAAAAATCAAGAGCTAAATATTACCGTAACGCACCACAAAGAAAGGTTTTTGGTGCGTTAGCGTAGCGTAACGCACCCTACTGGACTGACTGTGATTATACAATTGATAAGAAAGAACAAATTCAAGAGATCAATTAGTAAACTTGATCGTGTTTTCCAATATCGACTATAACAATTAAAGTTTCTCCTGAATCAGTATCTTTACGAAAAGTAAAAATAATACGGCAATCATAACTAACAGAACATGACCAATAACCTTCTAATCTACCTGTCAGCTTATGAGATTTTAAAGAAGGGGTGAAGGGGTTATCTGCTAACAAATGTAGAACCTCTGATACCTTGCTTTGTAGTTGAGGATTTTTGCTGATTAAGCGTTGAAAAGCTCTTTTAAAGCTTTTGTCAGCAACTAATTTTATTCTTCTTCATCCTCTAACAAATAAGCCATTATCTCTTCAGCACTGCCTTTTTTTGCTGTTCCCATTGCTAAAGATTTTAAGGTTTCTTCGCCATTTTTAGCCATCTCCTCCCGGCGTTTCTCAATGCGTCTTTTACGAATTAGCTCAAACAAATAATCTTGGTCTTCAATGGATAGACTCTCTACCGATTCGATCAGATCTTGAAAAAATGCGATACTCATTACAGTTTCCTCCTGTTAGTTAACTTTTTTCCCGATATGTTATCACAATATATTCAAGTAGGGTGCGTTAGACAATCCCTTGTTTTTAGGGAAAAAATCAAGAGCTAAATATTGCCATAACGCACCACAAAGAAAAGTTTTTGGTGCGTTACGCTACGCTAACGCAGCCTTGTATGTTGGGAATGGGGGATAGGAGTTATCCTAACCTCAAGAAGAACAAGAAAAAGAGTGGCTCTGGACGCACCATAAAGCAAAAAGCTGGCTGAAATATGTTGTGATTATTTTGCCGGATACCATACTTCTATAGTTCCACGCTCATAGTCTCGTTGTAGCTTTTTATTGGGCTGTAGTTTTGCATTCTTAATAAGAGGTTGACTTACAACCTTTTGAAGGCATTTTGCTGCCGCACGATCATCATCATAGAAATATTTAATCCATGCCTGACCTTGTGGTGGAGCGGCTCTTTCTGGCACTGGTTCTGGGCGATCCCCTGGAACATTAAATCCACGATCGCTTAACTCTTGTCGTAACTTCTGGGCATTTTCTTCTTGTTGGGATCCCGATGGATATTGTACGGTGACTGTAATCTGCCGATTTTCATTGCAGTCTGGAGGAGGCGCTGGAATTATCGGTATGAAGAATAATAAAAGGAGAATCGGACCGATGATTTTTAGCTTTGATTTAGCCTTTTGTGTAAATTCTGGAATTTTAAAAATACCAAAGTCTACGTTGGAAAAATATGGGGAAAGAAATAATATGAAAATAAAAGTTAGCATGACAACTTGAAATTCTAGTGGGATTCCAAGAATGTCAGGAATACGTTTGTACATAAAATTCTTACCTCAACGAGTATGTTGGAAATAGAGGATAGTAGTCAAGTAGGGTGTGTTAGGCAATCCCTTGTTTTCAGGGAAAAAATCAAGAGCTAAATATTGCCGTAACGCACCACAAAGAAAAGTGTTTGGCTACTTTTATAAGCCGCTATGACGGAGGAGAGGCTCGGTACTAGGTTCGCGACCCCGGAAAGCTTTAAAAACATTCATAGGATGGGAACTTCCCCCCATAGCTAAGACAGTATCGCGAAAACGGCGACCGATCGCTTTCACTGCTTCTTCGTTATCTAATCCCACTTCCTCGAAAGCGGCAAAAGCATCGGCGCTGAGAACTTCTGCCCATTTATAACTATAGTAACCCGCCGCATAACCGCCGGCGAAAATATGCCCAAAAGAACACAAGAAAGCATCTTCTGGTAGGGGAGGAATGATCGTCGTCGTCGCCGCTAAACGCTGTCTGACTTGTTTAGGAGTTTCGCTGCCATTGGGTTGATAGCGATGGTGTAATTCCAAATCTACTAAAGACAAATGTAGCTGACGCAGCATAGCCGAACCGCTCATATAATTCTTAGCTAGAAGCAGTTTTTGGTAGTAATGTTCGGGGAGAGTTTCGCCGGTTTCGTAGTGTTTGGCCATACTCATTAAAGTAGGGCGATCATAACACCAATTTTCCATAAATTGACTGGGCAATTCCACCGCATCCCACTCAACGTTATTAATACCTGCCGCACCAGAATAATCCACAGTGGTTAACATATGCTGTAAACCGTGGCCAAATTCGTGAAATAGGGTAGTTACCTCCTCAAAGGTCATTAAACTGGGGTTTCCGTCCACTGGAGGCGTTTGATTGCAGATTAAATAGGCCACAGGTAAACGCACCTCGGCACCGGTTTTGGCGCGACCGATACAGACATCCATCCAAGCGCCGCCGCGTTTTTCGGCGGGACGACTGTAGGCATCGAGGTAGAAATAGGCGATTTTTTCGCCATTTTCGTCGTTAATCTGGAAATAACGCACCTCGGGATGCCAGATAGGTGCTTTACCGTCGGCAGCGATAATTTCTACCCCAAAAATCCGTTTAGCGAGGCTAAATATGCCTTCTAAAACCCGTGGTAGGGGGAAATAGGGGCGTAATTCCTCGGCACTAAAGTTAAACTTGGCCTGACGCTGTTTTTCTGACCAATAGGCTATATCCCAATGCTTGAGATCGTCGGTTCCCGCAAAAGTTTTTAAGGCCTCTAAATCCTGTTTTGCCGCCTCGTAGCTTACTTGGCGCAAATTGTCAAGCAATTTCTCGATTTCATCCACAGAATTGGCCATTTTCCGGGCAAGACTGACCTCGGCGTAGGTACTATAACCTAGTAGATGGGCCTGTTCCTGACGAAGTTGCAAAATGCGATCGATTAAGGGATTATTATCCAATTCTCCCAGATCAGCCCGACTAACGTAGGCTTTATAGAGTTTTTCGCGCAATTCCCGATTATCGCTGTACTTCATAAAGGGGAAATAACTGGGAAAATCGAGGGTAATCACCCAGGGGCCGGTTTCGTTGCTGGCGTTAGTTTCTCCTTGGGTGCGGGCGGTTTGGGCGGCTAAACTAAGGAGACTAGGGGGTAAACCGGCGATATCTTCTGGGGTTGTTAGTTTCAGTTGAAAAGCTTTGGTGGCATCGAGGAGGTTATTAGAAAATTTCGTGGTGATTTCGGCTAATTCCAGTTGAATCGCGTTAAATCTGTCTTTTTTCTCCCCTACCAATCCCACCCCAGCCAATTGAGCATCCCGCAGGGAAGCTTCGACAATGCGCTGTTGTGCCTCGTCTAATTGCCCCCAGCTTTCTCCTTGGCGCAGGGACAAAAATGCCTCATAAATGGGTTTACTTTGGCTTAAACGGCTAATAAACTCGACCACCTGCGGTTGTACGCTTTCGTAAGCTTGACGCAATTCTGGGCTATTTTTTACCCCCATCAGATGACCGATAATCCCCCAACTCCAGCTTAAACGTTCTTCGATCCGGGTGAGGGGTTCGACCAATTTTTCCCAGGTGGGGATAATCTGCGCTTCTAGTTCGGTTAATTCTCTGGCCAGTTCCTGCAAAAGTTGCGTCATCCCAGGGACAATCAGGCCGGGTTGGATTTGGTCAAAAGCCGGTAATCCTTGACCGGCAAGCAGCGGGTTACTGGTATTCGTCATAATTTTTGGTCTGCAAGGGTGAGTAATCTGTATCTTTTACTACCCTAACCTAAATCCCCGACCATCTATCCAGGCGATCGATCGCCGGAGCTTTTTTCAGTGATCAGTAATCAGTGGGGTGTGGGGTGTGGGGTGTAGGGTGTGGGGTGTGGGGTGTAGGGTGTGGGGTGTGGGGTGTGGGAAGAATAAATAAAAATAATCTCCTGACGACCGACGACTGGCTACTGACTCCTGACCCTGATACTAAATCTGGTTATTAAAGACTGATTATTTATTCCCCTTTTTGCATGAGTGCATGAGTAGAAAAGGGGTTTCTCGGAGAAACCCCTTTTCTGTGCGTTACTCAACGGATTTAGTATGACGACCGACTCCTGACTTCTAACCCAATGTTGGTCAAAGATAAGTAAAATTTATTTATTGACTGCAAAAACTTGAGAATATTTAAATTAACATTCCGCAATATTTACAAATTCTTAAAAATTAATTGAGAAAGATTTTTATTTAACAACGATGTTATCATGGTTACAGCGATTTTACTGAATTTCATAATGGGTTATTCTGTGCTTTTTTGGACAGCAACGCTTGAAACCCTTGCCACATATAGAAGGTGATCCTAATTAAGACGGTTAAATCAGTCAATTTCACCCATAACGATGATCTTTTTTTTTGTGTAGTTTTATTGCAAAAAAAAAGTTTTTTTGACAAAAAGCACAAAGTATGATATTACCCAACGTATTTCTGGCTGCGAGTAATTATTGTAGAGGGGGAGAAGGGAGAAGGGAGAATAAATAAAAATAATCTCCCTAACCCCAGGAAAAACTTCTTCAGCAAACCCTAGTTAAGGCCTGCTCGATTCTCTGACTATCGAGGGAGCGGCCGATAAAGACCAAGCGAGTTTGCCGCATTTCCGTGGATTGCCAGGGTCGGTCGAAGAAAGAATCAAAGCGATCGCCGACTCCCTGTAACACCATACGCATCGGTTTATTGGCCACGTTAACAAATCCCTTGACCCGATAGATTTCTTCTCGGGCTACCAATTCTTTGAGCCGTTGGGTCAAAATTCGGGCATCTACGGGAGAATCGAGGCAAAACTGCACAGAATTGATCTCCTCATCGTGATCGTGTTCTTCCTCGTGATCATGATGACTAGGACGACTAGCTAAATTATCCTCGACGGCGGCATTAAATCCCAGTAGCACATCGGGGCTAATTTGTCCATCGGCACAAGTAACTATTTTTACCGTTGATCGCAGTTGTGTTTTCAGCCAATTAATAATTTTTTCTAATTCAATTTCGCTGATGAGATCGGTTTTAGTTAAGAGTACCAGGTCAGCGCAGGCTAACTGATCCTCAAATAACTCCTCAATGGGCGTTTCGTGTTCTAAATTGGGGTCTGCTTGCCTTTGTGCCGTTAAAGCATCCAAATCCGTCACCAGACGACCCCTAGCGACGGCAAAACCATCCACCACGGTGATTACTCCGTCCACCGTGGCACCGTTGCGGATTTCCGGCCAGCGAAAAGCTTGAACCAGAGGTTTAGGTAAAGCTAATCCGGAAGTTTCGATCAGCATACAATCCAACTGTTGCCGTCGTTCCAGCAATTTCTGCATGGTGGGGAGAAATTCTTCCTGTACTGTGCAGCACAGACAACCGTTGGTCAGTTCCACAATATTATCGTTGGGGTTGTCGTCGCAGGTCTGACAACTTTTCAACAAATCACCATCAATGCCCACTTCTCCGAATTCATTGACCATAACGGCCACCCGTCGGCCTTGATTATTTTGCAGTAGATGACGGATGAGGGTAGTTTTTCCCGCACCCAGAAAACCCGTGATCACAGTAACTGGAATTTTGTGCATAGATAGAGCGATCGATCATGTTCTTAGATCAATGTATCAGAGTCTTGGTCTAGGGTTGAGGGTTTCAGCGCTAATTCTTTAGGATTGCCCCACCAATTGCCGGACTGTCACAAACTAGCTGAAATTTTCCTAGTTAGTCGTTATTCTGGTAAAAGTTTCAGTCGGCTAAAATAATCGCTGAAGAACTTTTGTGGGAGTGGATCATGTTACAACGTCTTTTTTTAGCCTTTACCCTCGCTTTTCCCCTTTATTTAAGCATTGCTATTCAACAAACTTCTCCTCTAGCTGATAGAATAAATCGCCCTTATTCTCGCGGGATCAATAAAATTGAGCGGACGGTAAAAAATATCCAAAAGCAATTAAAACAAGAACATTCGGTTCAATTAGATTAAGAGGAGAGATAAAACTGCTCTTTTTTACTTTTGACTTGACAAATTACTTGCCATTTGCTGCGGAGGCCGGTATTCAGGGACTAAATCTTGTAGGGACTTAACTAAGCCATGACGGTCATTAAGTTGAATAGAATTAAGCAATTGCTCTAATTTGATTTGTAATTTTTCCCAAGCAAGAAAGTGTTCATGAGCGCAAAAAATCTTTGGATGAGGGGTGGGACGAGCTTTATCGGTATCGATTAATAATTCTTCGTAGAGTTTTTCCCCTGGTCTTAATCCCGTGATTTCAATATCAATATCTTGCCCTAATTCCAAGCCACTTAAACGAATCATCTGTAGGGCCAAATCGTAAATTCTTACTGGTTCACCCATATCTAACAGGAATACCTCACCCCCTCGGGCCATGGCTCCTGCTTGTATAACCAAACGCACCGCCTCTGGAATAGACATAAAATAGCGAATAATATCGCGATGGGTGAGGGTAATATTCTTACGTTGGGCGATTTGTTCCCGGAAACGCGGCACCACGGAACCGCTACTATCGAGAACATTGCCAAAGCGGACGATCGCGCAACAGGTGGAAGTGTCGGGTAAAGCGGCCAAAGCTTGTATAACTAACTCAGCACAGCGTTTACTGGCCCCCATAATGTTAGTCGGTCTGACGGCCTTATCGGTGGAAATGAGAACTAAATTACTAACTGAATTCTCGATCGCAGTCTGAGCGACATTTAAGGTTCCCCAAATATTAGTGTAAACCCCCTGACTAGCATTGGCTTCCACAAGGGGAACGTGCTTATAGGCGGCCGTGTGATAAATTGTCTCAATTTGGTGTTGTTGGATGACTCGGGCCAGATGATTGCGGTCGAGAACATTGCCTAGATAGGCATACTTGCGTAAATCGGTATAATTTTCGCTTAAATCGAGATCGATTTTGTAGAGGGAAAACTCGTTTAATTCGTAGATTACCAAGCATTTTGGCTTGAGGAAGGCGATTTGTCGGCATAATTCCGAACCGATGGAACCACCACCCCCAGTGACTAACACCGCTTTACCGGTGACATTTTTTCCCAAAAGTTCGGGATGGGGTAGAATTTCTTCCCGTCCTAATAATTCCGAGACATCGACACTGCGAATCTGATTGATGGCCGCTTCTCCCGATAAAATTTTTGAGAGGGGAGGGACGGTTTTAATGACGATGGGTAAAGTTTCTAGACTTTCGATGATTTGCCGCTTTTTGGCCTTGGCTACATTCGGAATAGCGAGAATAACCCAGTCAAAGGCCCTTTTTTGGTGCAGTAGTGCCAATTGAGAGGGGGAATAAACCCTAATGCCTTGGATAACTCGCTGCTGCAAATCGGGATTATCATCAACAAAGGCCAATAAACGATAGTGGGGGTCATTTTGTAGGGAACGTGCTAATTGACAACCCACAACCCCCGCACCATAGATAACAATTGTCGGTTCCCTATCCAGACTACTGACGTAAATATTAAGACGGTGAAAGACAGAACGAATCAATAATCTCACCCCGATAACCAATACTAGGGTTAACAATGCGTCGATAATCAGGACTGAACGCGGCAAAAAGGCATCCCTTTGAAAGTAGGCCAGACTGATTAAAACCCCTGAACTATAGAGAACCGCTTGCAGTACGGAAGAAAGAAACTCTAATCCTGTATAACGTACTACGGGACTGTAAATACCTTTTAGATAGAAAACTAGAAGTTTAATCGCAATTAAGCTGAATATTTCCCTGAAAAAAGGTCTAATTTCCTGATATTCGAGGCTAATATTAAACCTGAGCGAGAAGGCTAGATAGATGGTTAGACTAAAAATCAGGCAATCGGTGACAATTAAAAGAGAGCGCTTCGATGACCTAGATAGGGAATTAGCTAATTTAAGGATTTTGTTGGCCAGTTTTCTATACATTATTCAATTGATTAATTAATTTTAGGTAAAATGATGTTTGGCTCTCCCCGACTTGGTGTGATAATCAGTGTTTATCGTTTCTAGTAGTCTTGCTAGGCAAGGCTTTGAAGACTATCTTTCCAGAAAATTATCCCTATTCTTCTTGCTTCCACACAGAAAGCTGCCGAGCTGCCCGTCTTTCCGGAGATGATATCACCCAAATCTAACTATGTCAAGTGGCGGGATTTGTCAAGACTTTTTTTCCTTTTACCAACTTTTCATCTCTCCCCAAAAATTTTCTGCTCCCGCAAACTAGCCGATAAATCACCGCTAGTCAAGGTTAAAATCAAGAATTGACACAAAAATTTATCGAGTCAAGTTATGAGTAATCAGTACGATGCGATCGTGATTGGGTCGGGAATCGGGGGATTGGTGACAGCGACGCAATTAGCGGCAAAAGGGGCAAAAGTCTTAGTTTTAGAGAGTTATCTGATTCCGGGGGGCAGCGCAGGTTATTTTGAACGAGAGGGTTATCGTTTTGATGTGGGTGCTTCGATGATTTTTGGTTTTGGCAAAAAGGGGACGACTAACCTCTTAACCAAAGCTTTGGCAGCGGTGGATATGAGTATCGAAACCATTGCCGATCCCGTCCAGATTCATTATCATCTCCCGGACGGATTAGACTTAAAAGTTCATCGCGACTACGAACAATTTTTACAGGAATTAATTAGCCATTTTCCCGCGGAAAAAACCGGTATCCGGCGCTTTTACGATGAATGCTGGCAGGTGTTTAATTGCCTCAATAGTATGGATTTACTATCGCTGGAAGAACCCCGCTATCTGACTAGGGTTTTTTTCCAGCATCCTTTATCCTGTTTGGGATTGGTCAAGTATTTACCCCAAAATGCGGGAGATGTGGCCAGAAAATATATTAAAGACCCGAAATTATTGAAATTTATCGATATGGAATGTTATTGTTGGTCGGTAGTACCCGCCGATCGCACTCCGATGATTAATGCGGGAATGGTCTTTAGCGATCGCCATTACGGGGGAATTAACTATCCCCGGGGGGGAGTGGGACAGATTGCTCTCAAGTTAGTCGCGGGATTGGAAAAAGCTGGTGGTGAAATCCAGTATCAAGCGAGAGTGAATAAGATTATTTTAGATGCAGGACGGGCGATCGGGGTAAGATTGACCAATGGTAAGGAATATTACGCGAAAAAGATTGTTTCTAATGCCACCCGTTGGGATACCTTCGAGAAACTACTCCCCCCGGAATCTCTCCCGGGTAGCGAAAAAAAATGGCAAAAACGCTATCAAAAATCCCCCAGTTTCCTGAGTTTGCATCTGGGAGTTAAGGCCGATGTATTACCATCAGGAAGCGAATGTCACCATATTTTACTAGAAGATTGGGAAAATATGGAAGCAGAACAGGGAACTATCTTTGTTTCTATTCCTACCTTACTCGATCCCTCCCTCGCACCCCGGGACCATCATATCATTCATACTTTCACCCCTAGCTGGATTGATCAATGGCAAAAACTGCCCCCCCAAGAATATCAACAGAAAAAAGAGGCCGCTGCTCATCGTCTCATCGAGCGCCTGAAAAAACTCTTTCCCAAACTAGATACAGGATTAGATTATATCGAAATTGGCACGGCCCGCACCCATCGCCGCTTTTTGAATAGAATCGATGGCAGTTACGGCCCAATACCGCGAAGAAAACTGTTAGGTTTATTAGGAATGCCCTTTAATCGCACAGCTATTCCTAATCTTTATTGTGTGGGAGATAGTACCTTCCCTGGTCAAGGATTAAACGCGGTGGCCTTTTCTGGTTTTGCTTGCAGTCATCGTCTAGCGGTAGATCTCGGTTTACCTGGTCGCAGAGATTAAAAGCTGAAAATCGGGATTTTTACCGGCGAATTCGCAAACGGGAAGGGGATACTTGACAGCGTTTCTCAGATAGATGAGGTACATTTTTGCGACTGGAGTTTTTACTTCAGCAAGGTTTAATTTATACTTCACCTTGACGAGAAACGCTGTAGATCGGTTTTGCTGATAACTGATAACTGATAACTAATAACTGATAACTGATAACTGATAACTGATAACTGATGCTTACTCCCTTTGATTCCTCGAAGTCTTTACATTGGCAGCAAAGCTTGCGATCGCCAATTATTCGTCAATTGGAGATATTTAGCTTTACAACGCAGTTTTTGACTTTTTTGCTCTGGGATCGTTTAACGGGGGCTAATGGGGGCAAAAAACGGCAAAGGAGAGCGAAATGGTTAGTTGATCGCCTCATGAATTTGGGACCAACTTTTATTAAAATTGGACAATCTTTATCGACGCGAGCAGATTTAATTCCGCTCGAATATATCGAACAATTAACCCAATTACAGGATCGAGTTCCCGAATTTAATAGTCAAGAAGCGATCCGAGTTATTGAAACAGAATTAGGACAAACCCTAGATAATTTATTTGAAAGTTTTACCGTGTCTCCCCTCGCTTGTGCCAGTTTAGGACAAGTGCATCGAGCGCGGTTATTAAGTGGGGAAGAAGTCGTTATTAAGGTGCAAAGACCGAATCTAGAAGGACTATTTAATCTCGATTTTGAATTGTTGCATCGTCTCACCCGTTGGTTAAATATTTTCCCCGTGGTGAAAAAATATAATTTAGAAGCTATCTACCAAGAATTCTTTGAGCTACTCTTTCAAGAAATTGATTATATCCATGAGGGCAAAAATGCCGATCGCTTTCGGGAAAATTTTAAGAATTATCCCCAGGTAAAAGTTCCTTTAGTTTACTGGCAATATACCACCCGCAGGGTATTAACTTTGGAGTATGTGCCGGGGATTAAAGTGGATGATCGAGAGACTTTACTAGCTAATAATATTAACGTAGATGGGATTATTCAACTGGGGATCTGTTCCTATCTCAAACAACTATTACAGGATGGTTTTTTTCAATCGGATCCCCATCCGGGTAATATGGCAGTCAGTCAGGAAGGGGAGTTAATTTTCTACGATTTCGGCACGATGTTCGAGTTAAAGTCCGTCGCTAAAGATCAAATGATTGAAACCTTTTTCGCTATCTTGAGAAAGGATACGGAAACAGTCTTAAAAACTCTGGTGTATATGGGTTTAATTGAACCCGTTAGAGATCTACAACCTGTGCGAAATATCTTGCAGTTTCTCTTAGATGAATTTCGCGATAAACCAGTAGATGTGAGGGTGTTTGAACAAATTAGCGATCAAGTGTATTTAATGTTCAAACAGCAACCTTTTCGCTTACCTCCCCAAATGACTTTTATTATTAAATCTGTCACCACTTTGGATGGGATTGCCCGCTCTTTAGATCCCCAGTATAATTTATTAGCAGCTAGTCAACCTTTTGTGAAAAGTCTAGCGGTATCCGGAGGAACTACCAACACCATGCTTACCCTAGCTAATCAAGCTCGCACTTTTCTTAAACAACAATGGCAAAAAGGTAATAAAAACGAGAGAATACTCCGTCAGTTAGAGGAAAAGATCGAGCGAGGAAATTTAGTTTTTCAAGTTAAGTCACGGGAAAATGAGCGACTTCTGAAAAAAATTTATCTGGGAATTAAAGTATTAATTAATGTCTGTTTATTGGGATTTAGCATTGTCTCAGCCATATTTTTATTAGACACTAACTATAGCAAACTAGCCATTATTCCCTTCAGTCTAGCGGGGTTATTTGCTTTATTTTTTCTGCGTTCTTCCATGGCTTTATTGATTCAGGAAAGATTAGATAAAATGCTAGACAAGTAAATAATTATCATCTTTATTAAGTAAGTGGTTATAATTAAATATCTAATTGCTGGTGTGGTGACAAGTTCCCCGGCTCTCTTATTCTTTGTGTGATAAGTTTGACTTATATAGTAGCGATCAATCTTTGTGTCCTTTGTGTCTCTGTGGTTCGTTCCACATTCTCCCGTCGTCATGGTAATTTAACTCACCGTTTTATCCAAGCTGATGGCCAAATACCGCCAATTTCGAGGCCAGCTAGACGACTAGAGGCATTTATAAGGGTTTTACCACGACTATCAGCCAATTTTATCGATAATTTACCTTTGAGGGTATCTTGACAAGCAAAACAGAGACCTTTTTCCGTGGGTACACGCACGCGATCGGGAGGATGATCACTGATCCCGATTAAGACAATGGTATAATTCTCGTTAGTTGCCCTCATTTCCCAGTATCCCCAGGGTTGCACTGTCCAACTTAGTTGAGAATTCCAGATATCAAACTTATAAAAGCGATTTTGCCAGTGAATACCGATAATTCCCACCGATTCCGTCCAGTTAAGAACTTTCCGGGTAGAACCCACTGCGGTTAAGGTTAAATCGGGATTTTCAGGGAAAGCATTACAATTAATCCAAAACCACTTTTCCGGGAAAGAATAACCCCAATTTTTCTCGCTATAAAAAGGTACATTCTCAAATTGATAATTTTTTCCCCCATAGGTAATCATTCCCGTTGCTAAACCATGAGCAGTTAAAATCTGCCAACCTGGGTCAAAAATCGGTAAATAAGATAATATTCCTGCTGTTGCTTGGGGTGGACGCTTGTTATCTCCCCAACTGTACCTAGTTTCAACGCGATAATCCCATTGACAGATTTCTCCGGTGACGGGATCATAAATTCGTCCTTGCTGCTGGTTTGCTGTTGCTTGATAACCTTCTCGAATAGACTCAAAAAAATCTAACGGAGAAAGCAGACGGGGACGGATTTTTAAGTTAGTTTTTCCCCAATGGATGATAGCTAATTCCTGACGACTTGCCCAAAATTGATCCGTATCGGGAAAAGTGCGACAAAGATAATTAGATTCTCTGGCTAAAATTTGTACTGCTCCGCCGCTATTGACTTGACCGCCCCTTGGGTCTTGAATAGAATACATAAAGGCGAATCCGTCGGCTAATTGCGGAATCATGACTCGGAAGTACCAACCTTCAAAGAATCGGGGAGTGATACCATCCCAATGGTAGCCAGAATGAGGGGGTTGTGAAGACATCAATGGGTTTATCTTTAGGTATTGATTTTGGCACATCGGGAGCGCGAGCGATCGCTATTGATTCTAGCAAAAATATCGTCGCTGAGGTTCATTATCCCTTCACTAATGCCAATTTTCAGGATTGGCAAAAGGCCCTATTTTATTTATTGGATAATCTAGGGGATTCGGTGCGTTCAGAACTTAAATCGATCGCGATTAATGGTACTTCCTCGACGGTGTTATTATGTGATAATTGGGGTAATCCTCTTTCTGAGGCCATATTATACAATGATGGGCGAGGAATTGGGTTTTTAGAAGCAATTAAAGCTATAGCACCCCCTCACCATCCCGTGATTAGTGCCACCTCCAGTTTAGCTAAATTATTTTGGTGGAGTCAGCAAGAAATTTTTTCCCAAGCGCGTTATTTTCTCTCGCAAGCGGACTGGTTAGCATTTCTGCTGCACGGTAAACTGGGAATTAGTGATTATCATAATGCCTTAAAGTTAGGTTATGATCTCGAAAATCTCTGTTATCCCGATTGGTTAGAGAATTTACCGATGTTTAATTTATTACCGGAAATTTTTGCCCCGGGTACAGTGATCGATACTATTAAACCGGATTTAGTGACGCGTTTTGCTATCCCGAAAGATTGTTTAATTTATACGGGAACCACCGACAGCATAGCGGCATTTTTAGCCAGTGGTGCTAATTCTTTAGGGGATGGGGTGACATCTTTAGGTTCAACTTTAGTCTTAAAGTTATTAAGTAGCCAGAAAGTTGATGATAGTAACTATGGCATCTATAGTCATCGTTTAGGAAATTTGTGGTTAACCGGTGGGGCATCTAATACGGGAGGAGCAGTGTTAAAGAAGTTTTTTTCTGATCAAGAATTGAGAAATTATAGTTTAGCAATAGATGGACAAAAAGAAAGTAATTTAGATTATTATCCTCTACTAAAAGCGGGCGAGCGCTTTCCCATTAACGATCCTTTTTTACCCGTGAAACTGACTCCCCGGCCCGATAATCCTCTAGAATTTTTGCATGGTTTACTAGAAAGTATTGCCCGCATTGAAGCTTTAGGTTATCAGCGTTTACAGGAATTGGGGGCCAATAAATTAGAGCGAGTTGATAGTGCCGGTGGTGGGGCAAAAAATCCAACTTGGAGAATAATTCGTCAGCGTCATTTAGGGGTTCCCGTGCTTTTATCTCAACAGGAGCAAGCGGCCTATGGTACTGCCTTATTAGCACAGCAATCGGTTACGCTATTGAAATAATCTCATAAGTAGGGTTTGCGGCAAAAAGTTTGTTGGTGGGGTTAGGAGTCAGGAGTTAGGAGATAGGAGTCAGGAGACAGGAGATTATTTTATTTATTCTCCCCACACCCCACACCCTACACCCCACACCCCACACCCTACTCCCTACTCCCTTCGTTAATTAACCATAATAGGGTGGCTCATTACCCGGTTTCCATTTGATATTACAGCCTAAACTGGGTTTTTGGTCTGTCGGCACCGGTTGACCGGTTAAAACCTTGTCAATAGCGGCGCGGAGATCTTTGCCTGTCACCGGTACGCCATTACTAGGACGACTATCATCCAATTGACCGCGATAGACTAGGATACGCTGACTATCAAAGAGGAAAAAATCGGGAGTACAGGCTGCCGTGTAAGCTTTCGCCACTTCTTGGCTTTCGTCATAGCATAAATTGAATTTAAAGTCAAGGGTTATCGCCATTTTTTTCAAATTTTCTGGCGAATCATCGGGATATTTCTCCACATCATTAGAACTAATTGCGAGGATGCCCAGATTGGTATTAGCATAATCGCGACCTAGACGGGTAAGTTCTTCTTGAATGTGTTTAACAAAGGGACAATGTTCACAGAGGAATATGACTAAGAGAGCGGTTTTAGCCGCAAAGGTCTCCAGAGAGATAGTTTCACCCGAAACCACATCGGGTAAGGAAAAATTGGGGGCTTTTGTCCCCAAATCTAACATTGTGGATTCGGTGCGTGCCATAAAATTTATCGAAAATTTGGGTTTAAAACCCCGTCGTAGAACGACGGCTTTTCCTGATCTCTAATATAGCATTTAAGAACTTCCAGTGGCGCACCTCCCACAGAAGAAACGATATAACTAGGCGACCAAAGAGTATTTTTCCCATCTGCTTTAGGATAACCAGCTTGTCCATCCAACAAAAAAGCTTTTGTCTCAATTGTTCGGGTGTGTGCTTGTTGTTGCGTTTAATTTTCGTTTTTTTGCCGGTATTCTCGCCAAGGAGTCGGGAAATCTATTTCTAAAGACCCAATTTCGCCGCTAAAGCGATCGCTACCGGGAAAATGCGATGTTCTTGCACTTGAATGCGTTCGTGGAGACTAGCCGCGGTATCATCCGGGAGAATGGGAACCACTGCTTGCATTAAAATTGGGCCACTATCTACCTCCGCGCGAGCAATATGCACAGTACATCCGGTCACTTTTACCCCTGCCGCTAAAGCTTGTTCCACGGCACGCACACCCTTAAAACTGGGTAGTAAACTAGGATGGATATTGATCACGCGATCGGGAAAAGCATCTAGTAAAACCGGGGTGACAATTCGCATCCAGCCGGCCATAATTACCCATTTTACGCCGTATTCTTGGAAAGTTTTGACCAGGGCCCGATCGAGTTCTTCTCTGGGTTTAAATTGACGATGATCGAGGAAAACCGCAGGGATATTGTAGTCATCGGCTCTTTCTTTTACCTTGGCATCGGGATTATTGTAGATGAGGACAGGAATCCGGGCATTGAGTTGTTTTTTGGCGATCGCTGCCGCCAAAACAGCAAAATTGGAACCACTACCAGAAGCCATCACTCCTAAAGAGAGGGTTTCCTCTAGGGGAATATCGGCCAAACTGAGATCGGGAGAAATTAAACTGGGGGAAAAACTCATGGTGACAAGTGAAAAGGGATGTTAGGGGTTGGGTGTTGGGTGTTAGGTTTTGGGTGTTGGGGTGTTGGGGTGTTGGGGTGTTGGGGTGTTGGGGTTTTAGTTGAATTCTCCCATTCCCCCATCCCCTATCTCCCCATTACCCTATCCCCTATCCCCCTATCTCCCCTATCCCCGTTGTTTCAAACCGGTTTCAATAGCGGCAATTACTGTTTCTATGACTTTAACGCGGGCGAAATACTTATCATTTGCCGCCACAATCGTCCAGGGGGCGACGGGGGTGCTAGTACGGGCTACCATGTGATTAACTGCCACATGGTAGAGGGGCTGTTTTTCTCGATTGCGCCAATCTTCATCGGTGAGTTTATGTTGACGATAGGGGTTAGTTTGGCGTTCGTTGAAGCGATTTAACTGTTCTTCGGGGCTGATATGTAACCAGAATTTGACTAAAACACAGCCTGAATGGGTTAATTGGGCTTCAAATTCGTTAATTTCTTGATATGCCCGTCGCCAATCCATATCTTTAGCGAATCCTTCCACTCTCTCCACCAAAATCCGTCCATACCAACTGCGATCGAATATACCGATAGTTTTGGCCGCGGGTAATTTCCGCCAGAAGCGCCAGAGATAATGATAGCGGTGTTCTTCCTCCGTCGGGGCAGCAAAGGCAATCACTTGATAACTGCGAGGATCGAGGGTATCGGTTAAGCGTTTGATCGCCCCTCCCTTGCCGGCGGCATCCCACCCCTCAAAGAGGACTAAAACGGGAATATTTGCCTGAAAAATCTCTAATTGCAGTTTTCTTAATTCTACCTGTGCCTGACGCAAACGGATTTTATAGTCTTCTTTTTCCAATTTGGCACTTAAGTCCACTCTCCCCAGATAATCGGGTTCCGTGGGCAGTAATTGCGCTTGGGGTGGTAGATTGACAGGGGGTTCGATCGGTAATTGGCGCTGATCCAAAGCTTGAGCGATCGTACCGACTAATTGGGAGAGAACTTTTACCCGGGCCCAACGTTGACAGTTGCCCTCCACTAATGTCCAAGGGGCGGCCCCCGTGCTAGTGTAGGTAATCATTTCCTCGGCTAAACTGGCATACTCATCATAACGTTTGGCCTGTTGCCAATCTTCCGGACGCACGCGCCAAGATTCTAGTTCATTTTCGGCGTATTCTTTGATGCGTGACTTTAATTCCTTTTGACTGAGGTGAATCCAGAATTTAGCGATTGCGACCCGATCATCAGATAATTGTCGCTCAAAGGTGTTGATATCGCGCATGACTAGAGGAATCTGGGAGGAGGGCAATTTGTTTAAGAGTCGATCCTCTAGTAGATGGGTGTACCAACTGTGATAAAAAATGCCGATACTGCCTTTTGCTGGCAGTTTTTGCCAAAATCGCCACAAAAATGGGTAACTTTCCTCTTGGGGGGAAGGGGTTAAAATTGGATGGACGGTAAAACCGCGCGGATCCATATAGTTAACCATTTTTTTGACTAAAGTTCCTTTCCCTGCCGCCGCCCAACCTTCCAAAACCACCACCACGGGTAATTTACATTCCCAACAGGACTTCTGTAGCGATCGCAGTTGTTGCATTAAATCTTTAATTTGTGATTGATAAGTTTCTTTGTCAAGGGAAAGAGATAGATCGAGGGGACTTAACATGATGGTCAACTCAAAGCAAAATTAGGGTATAAAGTTATAGACAAGTCAATCTCAAATAGGTCTTTCGCGTGTCTCAAGTTAAACCTACCATTCTCGTTACTGGCGGTGCGGGTTATATTGGTTCCCATGCAGTTCTAGCGCTCAAAAATGCCGGTTATCCCGTCATCGTACTCGATAATTTATCCTACGGTCACGCCGAAATCATTAAGGATATATTAAAAGTTGAGTTAATTGTCGGTGATACTAGGGATCGATCGCTGCTGGATAATTTATTTGCTAGTCGTGATATTGCCGCCGTCATGCACTTTGCCGCTTTTATTGCCGTGGGGGAATCGGTTCAAGAACCGGCTATTTACTATCAAAATAATGTTAGTGGTAGTCTGACTCTTTTGCAAGCGATGATCGCCGCCGATGTGAAGAAATTTGTTTTTTCTTCTACCTGTGCTATTTATGGAATGCCGAAGGAAATTCCGATGACGGAAAATCATCCCCATCATCCTCTCAGTCCCTACGCTGCCAGTAAGGACATGGTGGAACAAATTCTTCGGGATTTTGGCCGGGCCTACGGTTTAAAATCGGTGGCTTTCCGTTATTTTAATGCCTCAGGAGCCGACCCCAGTGGTTTATTAGGGGAAGATCACCAACCGGAAACCCATTTAATTCCCCTGGCTTTATTAACTGCCCTGAAAAAACGGGATTCCCTGTCAATTTTCGGCACGGATTATGATACTCCCGATGGTACTGCTGTTCGCGATTATATCCATGTTAATGATTTAGCCCAAGCTCACGTTTTAGGCTTAGAATATCTTTTAAATGGGGGCGAAAGTAATGTGTTTAATTTGGGCAATGGTAACGGTTTTTCCGTGCGTGAAGTGATTGAAACAGCGCAAGCGGTAACTGGTTTAGATATTCCCGTCATCGAAAGTCCCAGAAGATCAGGTGATGCCCCCATTTTAATCGGCAGTAGCGATAAAGCTAAACAGGTTCTCGGTTGGCATCCCCAATATGCCGATCTCAAGGTAATAGTTGAACACGCCTGGAATTGGCATCAAAAAAGACACGCTTAACAGCGATCGAGTGCTAAACTTTAATCTTATAAGATTGAACAGTTCTAAGTAAGTGGTTTCAATTAAATTGAAGATAGATTTTGTCTTTGATCCCCCCTGCCCCCCTTGATAAGGGGGGTGCCGATAGAACGTAGGTTGGGTTGAAGCATGAAACCCAACGCCCGATTATGTTACGCTACCCCTAACCCATCCTACAAATAATTGTGCCTCCCTACTTAGAGGCTGATAGTTTACCGCTATAAGCTTCCCTAGAATCCTCTCGAATACAATGCTATGAATAACAAAATAATCTTAATATTTATGGGCTTGACTTTTTTAGCAAGTTGTGCTGATAGTAAACAGTTTCAATGTCAAAAAATCTATCGGATTGCCAACGAAGTGGCCCAAGAAACCAAATCCTTAACCAACGCTCAAGGGACAGAAATTGACCAAAAAAGGTGGCTATTAGCCGCCGATAAAATCGAACAGGCCGCAGAAAATATGAAAAAATTAGCAGTGAAGGATACCGAACTAGAGAAATATAAAATCGCCTTCGCTCAAGTTTACGAAGATTATGCCACTGCCACTCGTGAAATAATTCAAGTTATCGAAACTCGCAATAAAAACGGGGCAAAATTAGCACAGGAAAAGGTAAGAAAAGCCGGCCAATTAGAAAAAGAAACTGGCGAAGCTTTTAATACCTATTGTCAAGCACAGTAAAGCAGACCAATACAAAAATGCAGTGCCGAAAAGGTTGAGCTTGACTAAAAAAATCTCATTAGTTTAAGTTATGAGATATTTATGAGATTTTCAGCTAAAATGTATCTCAAGATACTTAACCAACTTTAGATTTGAGGCATATTGGCGGTAGCTGCCGACCTTGAAGTTCTCAATAGGCTTGGATTATTGGAACTACCATTCATTCAAAAGGACAAAAATACTGCCAGTTACAATTTACAGCCTTTCTCGTAAAAGTGGAGTACAGACTAACCTCTACTAATTAAGGATTTCAGCTGCGATAACGCACCTCATCTATCTGAGAAACGCTGTAACTCAAAATACTTCTTATCAATTCAGAAGAATAGTTTTTTGGGTCTTCTGGTTTCTGTGTGGAAACGAGGTCTATACTGATAGAATATCCGCAAAATAGTCCTAAAAGTGTTGCCCAGTAAGCATTTCACGATTCCATAAGCAAAAATTATCACATAAAGTCGAGAAGAGCCAGTTTCTTGTCTGGAATGACACCGATAAGACCTGTTGTTAACTTCATAGCTCATTTCTTGGAGATAAATCCATGTCCTATTCTAACTATCCTCAAGACGACCTTAATAACGCACCCGTAGAAGACCCTGACTATACTACTCCTGAACAGGAGCCCGATTACCAAGAAGCAGCAAGTGATCCATGGGATGATGGTACTGAGGCCGCCGACGCAGATGATAGTTTTCTGTCCGAGGAAGTTAATGAACAAGAAGATATTGTTTCGGAAAGCTTCCCTGAGCAAGAAGTAGATAATCATGACGAAAATGAACCAAGTATTACCCAAGAAAACAGAACTAAATCTAATCAAAAAGCAGAAAAAAGCTCACCAAACCTTATCGAGAATATTGCAGTTGGCTCTGGGAAAATTAAAGATATATCTAAGAATTTTAAAGAGATATCTCAGAACCTTAAAGATAGCTCTAATAATATTAAAGAGACAATCAAGAACCCTAAAGGAACACCTAAAAATAGTCAAGTTCCAGTCAAGACTGTTAAAAAGCAATCTCAGCCCAATCAAAATACATCTAATTCCAATCCTATAAACACACTTTCTTCAACGCCGTGGCTAATTTCCTTTCGATGGAACTATAATGGCCAGCTAAAAGAGAAGACAATTTCCCCAGAAGAAGCGGTGACAGACAATAAGTTAAATAATGTTGTGATTAGAATTGGCCGTGATCAACTTTCCTGTAATCTAGTTCTGGAGGACAATAGCGTCTCACGTCAACACGCCGAAATCTCCTTTGACGAGCAACAACAAATGTTTTTTATTAAGAGTTTACGACCTAGAAATATCATTAAAGTGGACGGACAAAATCTTGGGGAAGGTGAAAAATTGTCCTTAAAGAAAGATGCCACTATAGTTTTAGGAAAACAAACAATTGTAATCGCTGACATACAATTTGACGATCTTGAGCCAACCAATTATGTAAATGTAAGGAGAGGAGATTTAGACGGAGGTGACAAAACAAAAGTTATTGATTATAAAAATGTAAATGTGAAAGGAGAAGACTTAGACGAAGGTGACAAAACAAAAGTTATTGATTATAAAAATGTAGCAAATGCCGATTCAAATTATATACAAAATTGGGCAATGAATTTCCAATGGAAATATGATGATGGCAAGCAAATAAGTAAGCAAATTTCTCAAGCAGATATTAACACAGATAATCGGTTTAAGGGGATTATGAGAATTGGCCGTGACAAAAATTCCTGTGTCATACATCTGGAGAATGAAACTGTGTCACGCCAACACGCTGAAATCTATTTTAATCAAGAGAAAAAAAGGCTCTTTATTAAGAGTTTACAACCTAAAGGTACTAAAACGATTACCATGGTGGACGATCAAAACCTTCCTGAAGGTAAAGAATTGCCATTGAAAGAAAGTGGTACTATTACTTTAGGAACACAAAAACTTGAATATACTAAACAAAAAGAAATATCCCAAAAAGAATCAAAATCTCTGTGGGAACATCCCGTAGTAATAGGAGCCACAATATCAGGAATAATATCAGTAATTTTAGCAATTACTGGTTACTTTGTTACAGCCAATTCAAACAAGGAAAATCAAGCCACTGCACAATACACTAAAGAGCTAGAGATAAAAGCCGATCAGGAAAAACAACAAAATGAATTTGAAGTAAGGCAAAAAGAGCTATACTCGCAGAAATTCGATGAACATCGAGAAGAGGTTATAGCAATTAAGGAAAAAATGAAAAAAGAAAAAAAATATTATAATCAATTAACTGTGAGTAATGAAAATTGTCCTGATGCTGTAAATATTGCCATTAGCTTTACCGCCTTAGATGAGGTATCAGAAACTGGAGGTTGGTATAGTGTTGAACAAGGAAAAGAACCAATAACAACCAGTTCTGCAACAACCTATGGAAATATTTTTATCCTTGCCAAAACCAAAATAAAGATTAATGACAAGGAAGAAGAAATAAAATATAAATCAGATAGGAAAATAGATATGCCCACTGTCGAACCAGAGCCATTTCGTTACATCAAGCAACCATTTCTTCAGTCAGATGTAGAGAAAAATAAATTCAAAAATGAGGCATATTACGAGGTTAAATTCAAAAAAGATAGCTGGATTACGAGAAAGACCTTCTTTTGTAATAGAGACCAAGGTACTTTAGAATTAAGAGACGCTACCCAAAAACAACCAGAATAGCGATAATTGATAATTTCGGAAATGTTAGGAAGACTAGGCGATGTTAAACCAAATACTAGCTGGACACTATCGGGTGATCCGAACTCTGGGAGAAGGAGGATGTGCAAAAACCTACATTGCGGAAGACTTGCATCGACCAGGCCATCCCCAATGTGTGGTTAAATACCTAAAACCCTCCAGTAAAGATACCATATACTTGCTTAACATTAGACGACTGTTTCAAAGAGAAGCAGAAATTCTGGAAAAACTCGGACAGCATAGCCAAATACCTCGACTTTTGGCGTATTTTGAACATGATCAAGAGTTTTACTTAGTGCAAGAATTTATTGAAGGTTTTACTCTGACCAGGGAGCTGCCTCGTGGTCATCGCTGGACTGAGAGGAAAGTCATCCTATTGCTAAGAGATATCTTATCAATTCTAGAATTTGTTCACAGTTACGGAGTTATCCACCGAGATATTAAACCTAGTAATTTGATTCGACGCAGTAGTGATGGTCGATTAGTTTTGATTGATTTTGGTGCGGTTAAACAAATCCTTAGTTCCACAGCGATAGAGGAAACATCCGAAAAGTACACAACTATCGCCATCGGAACCCAAGGATATATGCCCACCGAACAGGCCCGGGGCAAACCCCGATTAAATAGCGATTTGTACGCATTAGGAATGGTCGGAATTCAAGCTCTTACAGGTGTTAGTCCTCTGCGCTTGCAAGAAGATGCGGACGGAGAAGTTCTCTGGCAAGACCAAGCCCAGGTAAGTACGGAATTAGCAACAATTCTGAGTCAAATGGTACGCTATCATTTCCGAGATCGCTATCAATCGTCAACCCAAGTACTGCAAGATCTGCAACCTCTTATCGGTCTAGCTTCTTATCGACCATCACCACCAGCGAAAATCGCCGAAGTAATAAGATTACCAGAAACAGAGATTTTTTTAGAAACAGAAACATTAGAGACAAAAGAAGAATTAAAGAAATCATCTGTTGCTCCCTTGTTAGAAACTTTACCAGTGGTTTCCTTACCAGAAACTCAGATAAATTTAGAGCCAAATATTTTACCAGAAACCAGTATTGTTCCAGAAACGGTGGGCAATCCCTTAGAAGCGATCGAAATCATTGCCGAGACCAATTATCTCCCAGAAATCAAGATAGATTTCGACGGGAATACTTGGGAAAAACCCAGTGATATTACTGATTCAGAGCTTTTAATAAATACCGAGGTTGTAATACCTCAGCCGTCTAACCCAGAAAAAAAATCTTTTGACACTAATGCTAATCAATATCTTCTTTTGCCCGCCAGTTCCCCAGAAATTGCGGCTGAGGATTTATTGAAGAAAACGGGAACAAATCAGAAAAAAAAATTATGGTTGATAGGTAGCGTAATTGTTGCGGCTCTTGCTGGCGTTAGTCTGATTGGGAATTATGGCTATACCTATTGGTTAGCATGGAAAAGCTTAGAACAAACTCGTTTATCAGCAACAGCCACGAAATACCAAGAATGTATTCAACAAGCTCAAGAAATTTCTCCTCAGTATTCTTCACTATATACCGAAGCTCAAGAACTACTCGGCAAATGTTTATTTGCCCAAGCGCAGAAATTAGCAACTAATAATCAGTGGCAGGAAGTAAACGAACTTGTGAGTCAAATTCCCGTGAATGTTAGTTCCTATTCATCAGCCAAGAAACTGCTTGGGCAAGGTACAGAAAAGATTTGGCAAGAAGCTATCAAAAAATACCAGCAGGGAAATCTTGAGGAAGCAATGGTTAGGGCTAAGATAATTCCAGAAACTAGCCCCATTTTTTCCCAAGTAAAAACAACTATTCAAAAGTGGCAACAAGAATGGAAAAATAACGAAACATATCTAAAAGCCTCTCAACAAGCACTCGTTAATAAGCAATGGTCTCAGGCAATTGAAGAAGCTAAAAAGATTAGCGATCATTCCTACTGGCAAAAACAAACCAAGCCTATTCTTGAGCAAGCAAACTCTGAAATAGCTAAAAATACCCAAGAAAAAGTCATCAAGGCAAATATAAGACCGAAAACCGCCAATGTCAGAACTTCCCAACCGAAAACCGCCAATGTCAGAACTTCCCGACCGAAAACCGCCAATGTCAGAACTTCCCGACCGAAAATCGCCAATGTCAGAACTTCCCGACCGAAAATCGCTACAAAACACTCTTATCGTAAGGCTCCACCACGAGCGCCGAGAGCTTCTAGTAGCAGCATTCCTAGAGATAATAGTCCTGCTTGTTCAGGAGGACAATGCTAAGAAAGCGAGAAAAAATACTTACTGACTACAGGAGTTTTAGCTATGAAAATTTCAATTATTTCAATCCTTATCGTCGCCACTTTCCTCCATAATATTGCTCCCTCCGTCGCACGATCATATCAGCCAGATGGAGAAATATTGATCGCTCAACGCAGCAGTGCTGAGGCTATTTTCCACCAAGGCAAACAAAAATATGAGCAGCGGAAATATAAAGAAGCTATTGCCAGTTTTGACGGAGCAATTCTCCTTAAACCTGATTTTATTCAAGCCTTAGTATATCGAGGTTTAGCCTACAAAAAGCTTGGCAAACTGGAAGAAGCGATCAACGATTACACGCAGGCTTTAGCATTGTCTGCTAAGGATCAAAAAATGCAGAGTTTGATTCACTATAACAGAGGTCTGGCTTACTCAGATATAAGAAAAACTCAGGAATCGATCGATGATTTCACTCTCGCAATTCAGTTTAACTCTCAAGATGCAGAAGCTTACTATCAAAGAGGATTTATCCTAGCAGAAAAAAGTAACATTCAGGCGGCGATTTCTGATTTTAGTAAAGCGATTTCCCTTGACCGCTCCTATCTTAGTGCTTATGCTCAAAGGGGAATAACCTTGAATGGTTATTTAGGAAATTTGCCCGCAGCCACATCCGATTTTATCAAAGCAGTACGATTCAAACCTAAAGATGCGGACGACTATTGGAATCGAGGTTCCGCTCATAGTGCGCTAGGCAATTTCAAAGCAGCCCTAGCCGATTTTACCGAAGCTCTCCGTCTCAATCCCAATTATTCTCGTGCCTATAGCAGTCGCGTCGGAATTCGATATTTATTGGGGGATCAAAAAGGGGCTAAAGCTGATTTAGCACAAGCTATGAAAATTATGCTGTCCAAAAATCTTCCTGATGCAGGGGTTTTAAACGCTTTAGTCACTCTTAGTTTCCATGAACTCGAATCAGAGCCAGAACTACTGCAACAAATCTCTGATCTGGCAGATTTAGCCGTTAAAAACTCGCCAGAGGACGCAATTACCCACATTATTCTGGGAAATATTCGTAATCTTCAAGGAAATTCATCAGCAGCCCTAGAAAACTTTAACCAAGTGATTAGCTTAACCCCCGAATCGGCAATAGCCTACTATCTTCGCGCAAAAATTTGGTCTCAACCAAGAAATACAAACAATGCAATTATGGATCTTACTCAGGCCATTAGTCTTAGTCCTAATTTTGCCGAAGCCTATCTAGCCCGCGGTATCGCACTTCGAGAAAGAGGAGAACCACAAGCTACAGACGATTTCAATCAGGCAATTCGCATCTACACCGAAGTTATTCGCCTGAATCCTAACGGTGCTGTCGCCTATTTTAGTCGAGGAAAAGCTTATCTACAAGTAGGTAATACTCGCAGTTCCTTTTCAGACTGGCTACAAGCGGCTAAATTGTTACGAAAACAGGGAATCAAATCAACTATTAGCCAATGTCAGCAGAGTTCAAGAGCAAATTTTCGAGACTTGTTATGCCGTTGATAATCCATCGTCGTAAAATTTCCCTAATTAGTCGATCGTTAATTTTAGCTATCAGCCACTACTCCGTCAGCTTGGAATCAGTTATCAGTTAGAAAAAGGAACAGGGAACAGGAAAAATCTTAGGTCAATGTCTCCCTCTTGGTACGAGTGCGATATGCCGTGCGACGACATATCGGTTTTTTTCCTTTTTCCTTTAAAACTGACTTCTATACTCTAGGGTTTAATTGCGTACAAAGTGCCGACATTTTTACTGCGAGGCATCCTGGAAAAGATGATAAAACCGAATTCTTGCAGATGCTTAACTAAAGCATCGGGACCCTTTTTATGCCATTCCATCATGATAATTTTCATCTGTCCCAATTGACCAGTTGCCGCTAAAGAATCGAGGATTTCGTATTCGGAACCTTCACAATCAATCTTGGCAACAATATCGGTATCGGGATAGTCAGAGGTAATACCTTTAAACACATCGGTGAAAGGTTTCAGAATTAAATCGGCTGTAGCGGTTTGTTTTGAGGCAAAAGGTTTTAATTGGTTGTCAATACCAGAAATACCAACACTACCTTTAACATTGTAATCGTATTCGACTTGAATAATTTCATCCCGATCACCGACTCCATAATCAAAAGCTTTAATCTTCTCCGCTAGATTCGGATTGAGGGCAAAATTTCTTAAAGCTTGGTCGTAGGTAGCCTTAAAAGGTTCGTAACTATAGACAGCTTTCACATTAACTCGATTGGCAAAAAAGAGACTAGCAAAACCCGTATTCATACCAATATCGATCGCTACACAGGGCTTGTCATAGAGGAAATTATATACACCTAAAAGGAAAATTTCATGGGCGATATCTAAATCCTGTCCCGTCTCGATAATTAACTTAACTCCATCGATCTCGATAATTAATTCCTGTTGCTCATCGATATAAAATTTACAATCAGCCAGAGCTTTTAAGGCGTTAGCTTTGTTAAAAACTTTACTACCCAAGAGGAAATCCTGCTTATTTTTGCTTAAACTGATCCCTAAGGGTTTGTAAAAAAGTTGACCAGATTTAGCATCATATTCCACATAATTAGGACTAATATTATGCTCTGCCAACTGACTAGACCAGTATTGATCGGCAATATGGGGATAAGTCTTAAATTGTCGATAGCGTTTATGTGCATCTAACAGTTTTTGGTAAAGCATTGCTTGTCTAGCCTCGATTTTTTAGGATGGATGAAGGTAATTTTATGGACAAGTCTGACAAAGTTTGATAGGCTTGTCAAGAAAATCCCTCGTCTCTGAGCATCAGAAGTCAGGAAACCCATCTCAAACAAGGTAACACAGACCATCAGGAGTTAACACGCCTTGAATTACTCTGATTTTATATTTTGGTGGATATTAATCCTTTTTAGCGTTCCTTTCCTAACGGCGCGCTACCTGGCGAAGTCCTTCAATCTCTGGCGAGGTGTTTTTGATGGAGTCGGATTAGCGGCGCTGTCCCTAATCCTATTTTATTACGCCAGTCGCACCAGTTTCCTCGTTTTCGTCGTCTCCCTAGCCTTTAACTACATTATGGTCTGGCTAGTGCTGAAAATGAGCGGCTGGAAGGCGAATCTCCTGGCCACTATCGTTATCGTCATCGATATTCTCGTCCTCGCCTACTTCAAGTATTTCGGCTTTTTTGTCGAGGAAATCATCGGATTATTCGTTTCTCTCCCCCCTAACTGGAAGGAACTTTCCCCAATTCCCGTGCCTAGCCAAATACCGCCGGGGGTATCCTTCTATACCTTCCAGATGGTGGCTTTCGTGGTGGACTCCCTACGGGAAAAGAAAAAGAAACCCCTAGCCGTCCTCGATTATGTCAATTTTATCTCCTTTTTCCCCCAAATTGTCGCAGGTCCGATCGAGCGTCGCCGGGATTTATTACCGCAAATGGAGGGATTTCGCCTCAAATTTACAGGAGAAAACTTCGAGAAGGGTTTGCGTTGGCTTTCCCTCGGTTTATTTATGAAATTTGTCCTCGCCGATAACATTGCGCCCTACATCGAATTAGATAAGATGATCGACAATGCTTGGTATATCTGGTTTGAGGCCTTTTTATTCACCCTGAGAATCTATTTTGACTTCGGTGGTTATAGCTTTATTGCTGTCGGTTTAGCCTATTTTGTCGGGGTTAGATTAGAATTAAACTTTTTAGCCCCCTACACATCCCAAAGTATTAACGAATTTTGGCGACGTTGGCATATTACCCTTAGCACTTGGTTTCGGGATTATGTATTTTTACCCCTGATGGGTTCCAATAAAAATTGGGCGCCTTTTTATCTATTCATTACCTTTACTCTTTCAGGTTTTTGGCACGGAGCGGCCTGGAATTTCATCTTTTGGGGTGCTTACCACGGGGCATTATTATTATTACTGCGTTATCTGGGCCGACCTTTCTATGCTTTCGTCGGGAAATACGTTTCTCAGCCGCAAATTGTCTCCTGGGCTTTAACGCAATTGGCGGTCATTTTTGGTTGTCTCTTTTTCATGGAGATTAACACCAGAAGATTAATCGGCAAAATGCTGGTTATTGCCAATCCTTTCAATTATTCCTTAGCTAATATCGCTGAGATTTTTAGTTCCTACAGTCTTAATCAAGGAGCAGTTTTAAGCGTTGCTTTAGTTCTTGGTATCATTGTTTTAATCCTCGAACATCTGGCTATTGCCCAGAAAAAGTTTGAATATGAACTATTGTTATCGCCTTGGCTGTCCAAAATATTGCTAGGTTTAACGATTCTCCTAGCTTCCACTAATACCGGTAACTTTATTTACTTTGAATTCTGATGAATACTAAATCCTTTAACATTTTCCCCTGGTTAGCCTCTCTGGGAGTCGCTTGGTCCCTCGGCTTTGTTTATAATGTCATCTACGGTGGCGAATTAAGCTGGTTGCGGATGATGTACGAGGAAAAATCAGCGATCGCTGCTAAGATCGAAGGACCGCGGCGTTTAATCGTCACGGCGGGATCGGGGGCGCATTATAGCATAAATTCGGAATTAATGGCCAAAGAATTGGGAATGCCCGTGGTTAACTTCGGTTTACAGGGGGATATCGGGTTAAATGTCATTGCCGCTATGATTCTCGAAAAAGCGCGCCAAGGAGACGTAATTCTGCTGATTCCCGAATATCTCATGCTCATGGATGAGGACGGTTTTAATCGCGGCGAAGGACTTTGGGGATCGGCTCCTTTTAGCGTCGCTATTGGCAAACCGGGGTTAGGTGGGATACCTTTAAAAACCATGATCGAGGATACTTGGTTATTAGGTATTCCGGGGATGCGTCCAGTTACTAAATCCACGGTTGATTTATTCACCAAAGGCAGAATGACGGGTTATCTTTCCGATCCAATGACTAATACAGGTGATCCGACTATAGTTAAGGAAAGAACGGGGAAATGGTGGCAAATGACCTTTGATACTGCTGCTTCTCCTCACTCGATTAAAGCTATTGAAAAACTCAAGAAAGATTTAGAAGCAAAAGGGGCGACTTTAGTGGTTTCTTTGCCCTGGGTTTATGCCAAAAATGATGGTAAAACCGTTGCTAATATTCGCAAATCTGCCGAAGAATTAAGTCGGGTTGTGCCAACAATTTACGACCCAAAAGACTTGAATATTAAGACCGATTCTACTATTTTTGCTGACACTCACTATCATCTGTTGCCCCCAGCGAGAATTATTCGTTCAGAACAATTAGTTTCGGAACTGAAACCCCTCTTAAACACAACTGAGAATAAAAATCCATGAATAAATCAATAACTAAGATTTGCATTCTCGGCGGTGGTTTTGGAGGGTTATACACGGCGCTCGATCTGAGTCGATTAACAGCAGTAAAATCAGGTCAATGGCAAATAACTTTAGTCGAACCAAAAGACCATTTTCTCTTTACTCCCCTTCTCTATGAATTAATTACAGGAGAATTGCAACGCTGGGAAATCGCCCCCTCCTACCGTCAATTATTAACAGGAACTCAGGTTAATTTAAAACCTCAAAAAGCTAGTAATATTGACTTAAACAATCATCAAGTATATTTAGAAAATGAGGAAGTTATAGATTACGATTACCTCGTTTTAGCGGTGGGAGTGCGGAATCGTTGGCCGGCTATACTGGGGTTAGCCGATTATGGGCTAACTTTTCGGAGTTTAGAGGATGTAGAAAAATTACAAACAGCAATTCATGACTTAGAAACTCAAGGAAAATCCTCAATTAATTTAGCCATTATTGGCGGCGGTCCTAATGGGGTAGAATTAGCCTGTAAGCTGGCTGATCGTTTAGGAAAAAAAGGCAAAGTTCATCTAGTGGAAAAGAACGAGGAAATACTGCAAAACTTCCCTAAATCGGTGCGTATTGCTTCCTATCGTTCCCTTTTAGCCAAGAATGTTAGTCTCTATTTAAACACGGGATTAAAGGACGTTGCAGCTAATTCCATAACCGTATTTAAAAATAATACAAATGAGGTTATCCCCATTGATTTATTATTGTGGACAGCAGGAACCCAAGCACAAGATTGGATCAATGATTTAGATTGTCAGAAAACAGCACAAGGCAAATTATTAACCCGTTCCAGTTTACAATTAATCGACTATCCCGAAGTTTTTGCCCTTGGGGATCTAGCCGAAATTTATCCTAATAAACAGGTAATTCCCGCCACGGCACAGGCAGCCTATCAAGCAGCCAGTGTAGTAGCCAAAAATATCTCGGCAGTGATTAGAAAAAAATCGCCCCAACCCTATTATTATCTGCATTTAGGTGATATGTTAACCTTGGGTAAACAATCAGCCCTTGTCTCCAGTTTTGGCATTAATATTACTGGTAGATTGGCTGATATAATGCGTCGCTTTGTCTATATTCTGCGTTTACCCAGCCAACGCCATCAGTTAAAAGTGTTTCAACATTGGGCAAAAAAAATTCTTCTCCGACTCCGTTATTCACAGGTGTTATCTAATACTAAATCCGTTGAGTATAGGCTACATATCAGGAGAGGCAAAAGGCAAAAGGGAGAATAAATAATCAGTTCCAACCAGGTTGTTAGCCCTTACACAATTGGCTACAATAGCCCTACACAAGCTACGAGAGAAAAGTATGCCTGAATTAAAAATTAGCATTAGTGAGGCTGCTCACAAAACGCTGTTAGCACTCGTTGACTCCTCTGGGGATACGCTCCCAACAGTATTAGACAAAGCCATCGAAAATTATCGCAGATATGTTTTTCTAGTTCAAGCGAATGAAGCCTTCGCCGCCTTAAGGAAGAATGAGACTTTATGGCAAGAGGAAATTTCTGAAAGGCAGACATGGGAGCAAACTCTCGCTGATGGAGTAGAAGGGTAGTGGCAGAAATTACCAGAGGAGAAATATGGCTAGCAGACCTTAATCCAGTAAGGGGGCATGAACAGGCTGGTAAGCGTCCGTGTTTAGTGATTTCAGCAGACCTGTTTAATCAGGGTGCATCTGGCTTAGTTGTTGTTTTGCCAGTAACTTCTAAAGACAAAGGAATCCCTTTTCACCTAAAAATGGTGCGTTCCCAAAAATCGATCGGTGGAGCAGTAGGCTCCAGATTAGGGAACGCACCCTACAAGCTCGGCGTACTGCTACGCAGTGCCTTCGGCATCGCACTATGCAGTGCCTTCGGCATCGCACTATTTCAGTCTCCGTGCAAGACCATCAGCGGCCTTGAGCATCTTGGGTATTCGGAATTGCCCAGCCATTGATTGAATGTGTTGGGCAGCTACGTTGTATTCGATGCCGATTGCTGTGACAAAGAGAGGCCGCTTGCTGTTTGCGCGGAACACTTCGACCGCGTGTTCCGAATCACGATAACGGTTCTTGGCAACGCCGACGATGACGGCGGGTTGCGTCAGCGAACGGTGCAGATACGCACCCAAACCTGGCGTAAGGTCACGAGAGAGATGGCAATAGCCATCAATCACATAGGTGTGTACGTCGAACCCGATCTGCGTGATCACCCTCAGCAGCGGCGACAATTCCCGCCTGTAGAACTTTCCTGGTTCGTATGCCGCCACAGGTTCTTCGGTCGCCGTGCGGCTGGCAATTGGTTCCTCAGATTGCCATTCTTTGAACACAATTGCGGCAGCGTGTGCCGCAGTGTCGGTGTAATGGACATCGAGAGCAGCAATCATCGGAGGCCACCATCCAGAAAATGAACCGGCTTACCGGCAATTATTGCGTCGAGGCAGCCTTCCAATTGAATTGCTTCTGGTAGTTCTTGAGCTTTTTGTACAGGTTTACTTAGAAGCGTTGATAACATTTCTTCTCTTCTCTTGAAAACATCACTATATGTTAGACGGAAAGTTTCCATATATCACGCCGAATACACATTTGTTAAAAAAAAAATCTTTCCGCCTATTACTCTCAAATGGAGCAATCGCAAGAAACTTTCCCTATATTACGCCCAAAAGCGTGTTAGCCAGATTAGTTTACTGCAAACAATCTACTTTAAAGAGACTTATCATAGAAGCTTTCCAGAATTATGGCAAAGATCCTTGTATCTGGCTGCACTTTGTCACAAAATTTCACTATTATTTCGGGTGCGGTGATTTGTTATAGCGGTTTTCAGTCTAATAAGGTATGGTAAATCCCTTGTTATGCCGCTGCAATCCTTGTTTTCAAATACAAAAACATGAATCTGCCTGTTATTGATGTGCCTCCATATACGCTCGTAGCAATTGATTGATCTGTGTTTGATAGCCATGCCCTTGAGACTTAAACCACTCTAATACATCGCTATCAATGGGGAGTGTAACTTGAGCCTTGGCTTTTGTAGCAGGTAAACCCCGCCGCACTACCGCCTTAGCAAACATTTCTGGCGTAATCTCTGGACAATCTGATAAATCAATATCTTCATCGCTCATCGCATCCAATCGTTGCCAATCAGTTTGAGAGTTGCTCGAAGTAGGTTCGTTGTTCATATTTCATTTCGTCGCTTTTCTTGCAGAAATAATACGGGTGCAATCCTCCCGTTCTGTATGGACAACGGCAATCACTCGCCCTTGCAACAAACCGAATGTGACAAAACGCTGCTCTCCATAAGCGTAACGATCGTCCTCAACCGTTACAATATCCCCATCAAACACGGCTGGAACATCGGTAAAATCTATTCCGTGCTTACGAAGATTAGCAAGACGTTTTGCTTCATCCCATTCATATTCCATAACCGAACGACAGCTACAATAACCAATTGTAGTTATAAATTGTCGTTACAGCTATCCATGCCAAGCAATTTTTATCGTGAATGAATGCCCCGCAAGCAACTTCAAGCCACTGTCCTAACCGAGGACTTGCCGCATAACTACATATTACAGGTCAACTTTCTATATAACACTCTCCAGAGTAACGATATGGGTCAACTTTCTGTACATCACCCCATTTAGGCGCAATCGCAAGAAACTTTCCCTACATCACGCCCAAAAGCCTGTTAGCCAGATTAGTTTACTGCAAACAATCTACTTTAAGGAGACTGATCACAGAAGCTTTCTAGAGTTCTAGCAAAGATTCTTAGATCTGACTGCACTTTGTCACAAAACTTCACTATTATTTTGACACTTTTAATGGTTGGAGAGGAAACATTAATCGCCAAGTCTGGTCAATTTTTGTCCAAAGCATTTGAGGAAATGACCTGAATAAATAGCCAGACATAGTGCTATTTTCTTTGTTCCCCAAAAGCTGGCCATCCTCTGATTCAGAGAAATTAACCGATAATTAATAACTGGTTGGGGTGCGTTAATTTAAGCAATAACACACCCTAACCTTGTATTAATGCAAGAAATGACGAATGCCTGTTAAGACCATAATTAAACCTAACTCATTAGCGGCATTAATTGAATCCTGATCTTTTAAAGAACCTCCTGGTTGAACAATTGCCTCGATACCAAACTGGGCCGCCGTGCGAACAGAATCATCAAAGGGGAAAAAGCCATCACTAGCCAAATAGCCACCTTTAGCCGCTTCCCCTGCTTGTTCAAGGGCAATTTTCGCCGAACCAACGCGATTCATTTGCCCCGCACCAACGCCTAAAGTAGTTTGATTTTTTGTCACCACAATAGCGTTAGATTTAACGTGCTTAGATACTTTCCAAGCAAACAGTAATTCCGCTAATTGTGCAGGGGTAGGTTGTTTTTCTGTCACCACGCGCCAATCATCCGGGGTTTCTACCAGATCATCGGCCGCTTGTACTAGAAAACCGCCGGCGATAACTTTTACTGTTTGTTTTTCTCCCCTGCTTAAATCCGGCAGTAATAAAATCCGTACTTTTGACTTTTTAGCGAGGATATCCCGGGCTTCAGGGCTACAATCGGGGGCAACCACGCATTCTAGGAAGGTTTTCGTTAATTCTTTAGCGGTTGCTTCATCTATGGCTTGATTTAGGGCAACAATACCCCCAAAAGCGGAGGTAGCATCGCCATGAAAAGCTTGAGTATAAGCTTCCACTAAACTACCACCGATCGCCACTCCACAGGGATTAGTGTGTTTCAAGATAGCAGCAGCTGGTTCTTCCCTGCCGAATTCGGCGATTAAACGGCGGGCTGCTTCCAAATCGACTAAATTGTTATAACTTAGTTCTTTTCCCTGTAATAAGGTCGCTTTTCCCCAACCGTGAGCCATTGTACCGCTACCATACCAAGTGGCACTTTGGTGGGGATTTTCGCCGTAACGCAGGGTTTGTAGGGCATTTCCCGCCAAATTAAAGCGCGTCGTTTCCCCGTTTAAGCTGGCAAAATAGGATGCGATCGCTCCATCGTAGGCATTGGTTAAAGCGAAGGTTTCCCCCGCCATTTTTTGACGGAATTCCAGGGATATTTCGCCGTTATTTTGCCGTAATTGGCTTAAATACTGCTCGTAATACTTGGGGTTACTGATGACAGTCAAATGGGCGAAATTTTTAGCCGAGGCGCGTAACATCGCCGGACCACCAATATCGATTTGTTCGATCGCCTGAGCAGTGGTGACATCAGGATTAGCGATCGTCTGTTCAAAGGGATAGAGATTAACCACCACCAAATCAAAAGGACGAATTTGATTAGCCTCCATTTCCGCTAAATCTGACTGGCAATCCCGTCTAGCCAAAATACCGCCATGGATGCGAGGATGGAGAGTTTTCACCCTTCCGCCCAAGATTTCAGGAGAGCCTGTGTATTCTGCCACTTTAATCACGGGAATTCCCGCCGATTGCAGCGTTTTGGCGGTTCCTCCACTGCTAATAATTTCAAAATCAAATTCTTCTGTTAGCTGACGGGCAAAGTCAACTATTCCGGTTTTGTCAGTCACGCTGATCAGCGCTAAACGTCCCATAGTAGTGATCTATAAGCAACAATTTCAGTATATCTCAGTCCTAACCCCTTAAAAATTCAAAAAAGTAAGCTGTACTGAATTTAAACTGCTTCTTGAAAATTTTAGTACAAATGCTCAAACTTCCTCTCCCTGCTCCCAACTCCGGCACTCCGGTGCAGTCTTAACGAGTAATTTAGATAGTCAACAGCTTAGGTTACTAAATAATCAGCTGCTCCTATATTTTCGTCTCTCAAATATCAACTTATGCCGAGGAAAAAATTGAAACTCTTATTACCTACATTCCGCACTTAAATTTGTAGCATAAAGGAATACAGCCTTTTTCAAAGACAAAAAATCAGAATAATTAAGAAAAATACCCAACCAATCAAATGTTGAAAATAAATAATCAAATACCAAATATTTTTCCTAGCCAAAGAGTTCCTCGTCGGCTGCGTTAGCGTCAGCGTAACGCACCAATTTAATGATAAAGTTATTGCGTTAAGGCGGTTTCTTAATTTTATTTTCTGGAGATGACGCGAGGTAATTTGGTAAATTTACGTTATCTACACTTCAACCAAATGAACCCAACTTAGAGAAGATTTAACCTGGTGAACTAAGGGTTTATTGCTAGTGTATAAATCTGCTTGAAATCGTTGAGCTAATACTAGATAATGAGCATCATAAGTGGCAGGAAGACTAAATGCTGGCGAAATCTCTATTGCTTGGTAATGGAGGTAATTATCTCCATGAAACTGAATAGGTAAATGCAAGACTTCTGTAAGCAGGGATCAGACAGTGATGCAATTCAGACTTGAATTGGCGAATTAATTATCCCCCCAGATTGACACAAGAGAGATGTCTCGATATTAACCCAGAAAAAGACCGCCAAAAAGAGTGATAATAAACCTAGCGGTGCGCCCCTGCAATCTTAACGAGTAATTTAGATAGTCAACAGTTTATTCCCAGAGTAACAAGGAAAGCCCGATGGTGAAAACAGTAATAGGTGTCGATTTAGGTGGAACCGCTATTAAAATTGGTAAATTTGACCAAGAGGGCAATTGTATCGAATCTCTCACCTTGCCCACTCCCCAACCCGCTACAGCCAAGCAGGTCGCCAATACCATACATCAAGGCATTTGTCAAGTAAATTTAGATAAAAGTTGTCAAGCGATCGGTGTGGGGACGCCGGGTCCAACGGATGCTCAGGGGAGAATTGCCAAAATAGCGATTAATTTGGCAGGATGGCGGGATATTCCCTTGGCCGATTGGTTAGAAGAAAGCACGGGAATGCCGACAATTTTAGCCAATGATGCCAATTGTGCCGGTTTGGGAGAAGCTTGGTTAGGAGCGGGCAAACGCTTTCAAAACTTGATCCTGTTAACTTTGGGGACGGGAGTAGGAGGGGCAATTATCCTCGATGGTCACTTATTTGTGGGCAGCAAGGGAACAGCCGCCGAATTAGGCCTAATAACGCTCAATTTTGACGGTCCCTTGTGCAATAGCGGTAATCAGGGTTCCTTAGAACAATACGCCTCCCTGCAAGCTATTCGCCGGATGACTGGCAAAGAACCGAAGCAATTGGCAGAATTAGCCGAAAAAGGCGATCAAGAGGCTTTAGAATTCTGGCAGGGTTACGGTTGTTTACTAGGGGCTGGTATCGCCAGTTTACTCTATGTTCTCACCCCAGAGGCGGTAATTATCGGCGGCGGCATTAGTGCCAGTGCTAAGTTTTTCTTTCCCTCTCTCCTCACAGAAATCGAAAGACGGGTGTTACCTAGTTCCAGAGAAGGATTAGAGGTGTTAACGGCCGAGTTAGGTAATCGCGCCGGGATGGTGGGGGCTGCTAAATTAGCTTGGCAATTAGTGGACTTGCGCGGGGAGTCTATTATGGCAGGATCTGACTAAAATTGTCTGACTTGAAAGAGGGTCTGGGGTGTGGGGTGTGGGGTGTAGGGAAAGAAACCTCTTTCATCTGTGGGGGTGGAAATTTTTTCATCAGGACTGACTTAATCATGAATAATTAAGTGGCGATCGCAATCGCTGCTCACCGCTCCCTGACGCTGAAATTCGCCTAATAAACGCGTCACCGTTACTCTCGTCGTACCGATAGCATTGGCGAGATTTTGATGGGTTAAACGTATCTTTAAACGACTACCCTGGGCGATCGGTTCTCCCATCTCCCGCTTTAATAGCTGTAGTAACTGCTGGAGACGTTCCTCCACTCGTTTGAGTCCAGCGATCGCAAGCAGCGATTCCGTTTGTTGTTGACGACGGATCATTTGATTTAACATCATCCTGGTTAATTCCACCGAATTTTCCACCTCGGCGATCGTGTACCATTTTAGGTACAGTGCCGACAAGGCTCTGGCGTGATAGGATTCTAGATGGGTCAAATTTAAGCCGAAAAAGTGGGATGAATGAACCCAGCCTAGTAAAATTTCCTCTCCACTCTCGGATATTTGACTTAGTTGCGCCATACCCCGATAAACTTGCCAAACTCCATCAACCACTAGAGGAATATTTTCCCCGCGATCATAAAAATGGAGCCGACGACTCTCGCTATAGTCTTCTCGGAAGGGTGAGGAGTTGGGATTATAGGTCAGCAACACGATTAAAGTTCTCCTAGGCGAAGGTATAGCAATTTTAACCCCAGATTACTGTATCAAGGTAAACATTAGGTAATCCCCAGATTAACAGTTATCAGTTTTTAGTTTTCAGATGTGAGTTATCAGTTCACTGATTACTGTTCACTGTTGACTGTTCACTGAAAATACTTCCCTCTCCCGCAGCTGAAAAACCTACAGATCATTAATTTAAAGCATCTTTAAGAGCCGTGCGAGCGGCCAGATGATTGCGGGTTGAGGTGAGGATTTCCGATTCTCGTTGGAGACGACTGACTGTATCGAGCATTTCTAATAAAGCTTGTTGTTCCCCAGCCACACCGTAGAGATTACCTGCCACCCAGTAGGATAATTCCAGGGGAAGACTGGGCAAATCGTCGGGGAGTTCAATTTTTTGAGCGGTTAATTTGGCTGATAGATGAACCACATCCCGCAGCAGTTGATCCACTTCTTTGGCCAGAGGTCGCAGATCTTGGGTGGTGGGGACATCTTCAATCCACTCCACCAAACCGACACGATAGGGTTTTTCCCGGACGTATTCTAGGACACGGAAGCGCTGTTGACCGATGGTGAGAATTTTCAACCGATCATCCGGGAGACGTTGACAACGGACAACTTCCGCACAACTGCCCACTTTAGCGATTTCTCCCGTGGCCGGATCTACCATTAAGACCCCAAAACGGCGATCTTCTTCCAATATCGTATTCATCATAATCCGATAGCGAAACTCGAAGATGTGCAGGGGCAGAGGACGACCCGGGAATAAAACAACTTCGGGTAGGGGAAAGAGAGGTAATTCTCTAACGGCAATGGAAGAAGTGGCCATAGGTTTAGTGAAAAAAAACCGATCTTCTCTTATCTTTACACAATCCCCCCCTGAACCGCTAGGTAAGGGCAATAGACAGCCATCAGGAAACTGTCAGCCATCAATCAGTTATCGGCCCTCCCCTGAAGCAGGCTACGCGCCCTAAAAAGAAAAAGAGAAACTAGGGGTAAACCCTGATATTCTAAACCTAGAAGTATCTCGAACTCACACTGGAGTAACAATGGTGTCATCAAACCCGATTATCAGCTTGGTGGCTAGGAAATTTGATAGCGACGACCGGCTCCCCAAAACGAAAACTTCCTACCTCACCATTAAGATAACTGCTGCAAGAGGTTTATTATAAATCTATCGATATACAGATTAGCTTCACCTACCCGGTTTACAAACATTATAATCTTCGTGAGAGATGACCGCTTCTGGGACAAGGAGATTGCCGTGGTCGCGACAGATGAGGCGATAATTGCGGGTGACAGGGATACTGATAATAAAGCGATCGTGTCGTAATCGTTTACCATGGAAATCTCGATAATTGCGCTGATTTTGCAATCCTTGCAGGATTTCCCTAGCTTTAAGTACCACATTTTTCGGTAATTCCCGTAGATCGATCGGATCTTGGGAAAAAGTGGCTTCCCAGGCATTTTTTTGACGTTTCCTTTCTTCCCAAGCGGCATCTAGTTGGGCGCAATGATGGCAGACTTGACCATAGCCCTTGTGACCACAGGGAAACTTCTTCTTTCTTCTGGACATAATACCATCTGTCTGTGAGGCTGTGAGGGAGTATTCAAGAGCGGTAAAGCCTGCTTCACTTTTGGCAGATGGAGAAGAAAGTCTTTACCTAGTGATTATCTATACTTACCAGCATACAGGGATCGATCCCTGGTTTGGCCATTGACCAGCAAGAAAGTTGATCTTGGTTAGTTAGGACTGGCTAAATAAATCTTAAAACCTTCTGAAAATGGGTAAAACCTCACACCCCACACCCTACCTACACCCTGCCCCCAGGAAATTTGCTCCCCGGCAGCATCGAAGCTGCTTAGAATAATTCCCATTCTTGGGTTCTTAAACGTTTGAGAATGGCCAAACGGCTAGTAAAATAATTGGCACCGAGACGACTATAATCAGTTAAACGCAGGTTATTTAAGCTAATTGACCAAGACCAAATATAGGCCGCTTGGGTGAGATGCTGAAGACAAGATAATTCACCATCAGTTAAAGGCACTGTTTCATCGTAACCTTGAATAAAACCCTGGCGAACCCGGCGATTTAAGCCAGATTGTAGGGAAACTTGCAGAAATTTAGCGATATCAAAAACTCGCCAACCATAACCGCACTGATCGAAATCAAATAGGGTCATCTGATTATCAGGGGTGATATGCACATTACCACTATGAGGATCGCCCCAACAAATGCACCAATAGGGAGATTCTGTCGGTAATTTAGCGGTTTCTTCCTCTATTTCCCCAACGGTTTCTAAGACACAGTCTAGGTCACTCGGTCGTTGGTGCAGAAAAGGTGCGATAATTTGCAGGGAATCGTCGAGAAGATATTTGAGGTTGAGGGGATGACGATAGGCTAGGGGTTGAAAATCTGCTGTCACCCGATGTAAATTGGCCACGATCGCCCCTAAATGATAGGCTTGTTTTACATCTATATCCCCAATAGCAATTTCTCCCGGGGCATAGGGAAAGAGGACGGCGTAACGTTTCCCTTCTGGGGCATTAATTTCTAGGGATAAATCACCGTTTTTGCTGCGAATTGGGGCGGCGACGGGAATCTGAGAGCGATCGAGATAATCTAATAATTCTAACTCGAAGTCAATTTCCATTTTGCTGCGCCAATGGCAGTGAGACACGCGCAAAATGTAGGGGGTTGTCAGAGTTTCGAGGAGATAGACATCACTTAAACCCCGATGCCAAAATTGACAATTTTTCGGTACATCAATCTCGTAACGAGAAAAAACTAAATCTGCTAGGGCAGCAGCAGCAAGAGTGGAGTAGAATGCCGGAAAAGTCCATTTCCCAGTCTGAAAATTAGCAGCGGGAGAACCAGAAAGCAGTAAATTGAGCGAAGCCAGAAAAGTCGTCACGGTTCCCTCCCGATGCAAGTATGGACAGCGATCGCATTATCCGATTCTATAGGCCACATATATTACAAATTGGCTCGAGCGCTCCGTATATTTCGCTACATTCCTCTGTCAGTGATCAGATTTGAGTTTTAAGCACCCACAGCAGTTATCTTAAGGGTGAGATAGGAAGTTTTCGTTTTGGGGAAAAGTAATCTAAGCAATTTCTGCTCGAAAAATATATTGTTTGTGTTGCTGTACCACCACATTTCGCTTCTCAAGATTGTTCAGTTTGTGGAACAAGAGTTCAAAAAACATTAAGCACTAGAACTCATCAATGTCCTCACTGTCAAACAGTCTTAGATAGGGATCATAATGCAGCAATAAATATTCTTAAAAAAGGGTTACAATATTTGGGAAATCATCTCAACGGTACTGTTGGGCAAACAGAAACCGACCCAAACATTTCTAACAGCAATGTGGAAAGAATCCCCGGTCACAGCGTAGCTTGACGGTGGGAGTATGTCAATATCACTTATTGACTAACAATTAAGATTTTACCGCTAACAGTTGACAATTGATGATCGCTCCCGAAGAGAAGCAATTAACCTCACCGGTGTATCGGAAGATTAGAGATTGTGCCAGAATGGAGAAAGTGACCCATTGATTACAGGTAAATTGTTAAAGAAAGGATCGAGTAACCGTGACTGATACCAACCTAGATATACTATCCCTGACCGATCCAGCGATCGCAGGGATTCTGCAAAAAGAACTGCAACGTCAAAGAGATCACCTAGAATTAATCGCTAGTGAAAACTTTACCTCCGCTGCCGTCATGGCCGCCCAGGGTTCGGTTTTAACCAACAAATACGCCGAAGGACTGCCCAAAAAACGCTACTATGGCGGTTGCGAATACATTGACGAAGCGGAACAATTAGCGATCAATCGGGTTAAACGACTATTTGGGGCAAACCACGCTAACGTACAACCCCACTCTGGCGCTCAAGCTAATTTCGCCGTTTTTCTGACCCTCTTGCAGCCCGGCGATACGATTATGGGCATGGATCTCTCCCATGGTGGTCATCTTACCCACGGTTCCCCCGTCAACGTTTCCGGGAAATGGTTCCGGGTAGTACAGTATGGAGTAAGTCCCGAAAGCGAACGCCTGGACTACGATCTCATCCTTGACATCGCCCGCAAGGAAAAACCCAAACTAATTATCTGCGGTTATTCTGCCTACTCGCGCCAGATTGATTTCGAGAAATTCCGCGCCATCGCTGACGCAGTGGGGGCCTACCTGATGGCAGATATCGCCCATATTGCCGGTTTAGTGGCCACTGGTCATCATCCTAACCCCCTACCCCACTGTGATGTGGTCACTACCACCACTCACAAAACCCTGCGCGGTCCTAGGGGTGGTTTAATTATGACCAAAGACGAGGAATTAGGCAAAAAATTCGATAAATCCGTCTTCCCCGGTAGCCAAGGCGGGCCCCTAGAACACGTGGTCGCGGCGAAAGCGGTGGCTTTTGGGGAGGCCCTGAAACCGGAGTTTAAAATCTATTCGGGTCAAGTAATCGCTAATGCCCAAGCTTTAGCAGGTCAGTTGAAGGCTAGAGGGATTAAAATTGTCACCGATGGCACGGATAATCACTTGATGTTACTCGATTTAAGATCCGTGGGCATGACTGGGAAAGAGGCCGATCGCTTGGTGAGTACCATCAATATTACTGCTAATAAAAACACTGTTCCCTTCGATCCCGAGTCTCCCTTTGTCACCAGTGGTCTGCGCTTGGGTTCCCCGGCTATGACCACCAGAGGACTAGGAGAAACGGAATTTATCGAGATTGGCAACATTATCGCCGATATTCTCCTTAATCCCGGTGATGAAGCCCTGAGAACTGCTTGCCGTCAACGGGTAGGGAAACTCTGTGAAAGTTTCCCCCTCTATCCCCATCTCCATATTTCCGTCCCCGCCTTGGCCTAAAAAGAGAGATAATAAAAGTTCATAATTGGCGATTGCCTGTCAGTGGCCAATTGTGAATTAAATCGCCCCCCAATTCCCATGTCCGGAGATTTATACTATCTAATTGCTTTTCTGATCGCCCATACCGTGGTACTTTGGAGTACCCCCCTCGTCAGAACCGTCGGACTGAAAAGCGGTTACGTCGATAAACCCAACGAAAGGAAGGTCCATGAAAGGCCCATGGTTCGACTGGGGGGAGTTTCGATTTTTGTCGGCGCCTTAACTGCACTCCTGATCGTTTGGTGGTTGGGAGGGTTTGCCGGTTTAAACAGCGATCGAGAATGGGAAGTGTGGGGCGTAACCCTGGGCGGTTTGGGCTTTTTCCTCATCGGTCTAGCGGATGATCTTTTTAATCTTTCGCCGCTCAATCGTCTGCTAATGCAGTTTAGCGTCGCTTTTCTAGCTTGGCAAGCCGGGGTAAGGATCGATTTCCTCTCTATTCCCTTCGGCGATTTATTACAAATTCATTGGCTAAGTTTACCGATTACTCTCCTCTGGTTAGTGGGGATGGCTAACGCCATTAACTGGATTGACGGTTTAGATGGATTAGCGGCGGGAGTTTCCGGTATATCTGCCGTGGTGATTTTGATTGTAACTTTGGTGATGGGACAACCGGCCGCCGCTATTATCGCCGCCGCTTTAGCGGGTGGGGCCTTGGGTTTTCTGCGTTACAATTTTAACCCCGCCCAAATTTTTATGGGGGATGGTGGGGCCTATTTTATGGGTTTTACCCTGGCGGGTGTGGCGGTGATTGGATTGGCTAAAACCACTGCTGTGACTACCGTTGCCGTTACCGCCGTCCTATTGCCCTATCTCATCCTCGCGGTTCCTCTCCTCGATATGTCCACGGTGATTATTTCCCGTCTCAAACGCGGAGAATCCCCTTTTGTGGCTGATAAACGTCATTTACACCATCGTTTACTGAAAGCTGGTATCTCTCACCGTCTGACAGTGTTATTTATCTACGCCCTAACTCTCTGGGTGGGCAGTTTAGCCCTCGGTTTCTCCAATGTTCCCAGTGGTTGGGGTTTTGCCTTTGGTGCGACTCTCCTCCTCGGTTACGTCGGTTGGCAAGTCTGGCGCAATCGTGGCAGTGAACCGTAAACTATGAAAGTTATCGCCTACACCTATACCAACCCCCTGCTCGATAGTCCCCCCGATGCCTCGATTTGGTCCTATTCTCCCGAACAAGTGTATCAGGATTTTGGCGATCGCTCACAACGGCAGCAACTGCTCCTGGATTGTCAAGGAACTCCCCCCCGACTGCTGATCCTGCGTCGTCTAGCAGAATTGGGAGACAATGGCAGGGAAATTAGCAAAATTTTACAATCCCTAGAAGCCCTCGACATAGATATAATTGCCCTAGAAGACCCGGATTATAAGCTGAATTTTGCCAAGATTCTGCAAGAAATATCAAAAAACGAACTAAGTAATCGTTTAAAAGCAGGTCACGCTCACAATCGTCTGCAAGCTTTACCTCCCCCCGGAAAAGCACCCTACGGTTATCGTCGTGGCAAGGAGCGTTATATACTCGATCGCAGTACCGCACCGGTAGTCAAAGACTTTTTTGATCGCTTTTTGATTTCCGCTTCCCTGCGTTCCACGGTGCGCTATCTAGAAAAACGCTACGGCAAAAAGATATCGGTAGCTACTGCCCATAAATGGCTAACTAATCCCGTTTATCGCGGCGATTTGTGCTATATCGGTCAAGATATTATCCCCGATACCCACACCCCGATTATCTCCCGGGAAGAAGCGGCCCAGATCGATCGCATCCTGAGAAATAATCGCAAATTACCCCCCCGCAGTGCCAGCGCCCCGCGTTCCTTAGCGGGTTTAGTCGTCTGTAGTCAATGTCAATCGGGGATGACGATTACCAAAGTGACGGCGCGAGGAAAGGGTCTAGAATACCTCTATTTGCGACCTTTGCAATGTCCCCGGACAAAAAAATGTTCGGCGATCGCTTATGAAAAAATTCTCCATAGCACAATCGAGCGCATTTGTCAAGACCTACCACCGACGATCGCTCAGATATCTTTACCAGATTTAGAGGCGATCAAACGGGGAATAAGCGAGGAAATAGGGCAAAAAAACGATATTTTGTCGCAATTGCCCTCCCTAGAAGCGGCGGGAATTTTAGATCGAGAAACGGCTAATCTCAGGGCCTATAAGCTGAAAAACGAGATCGCACAGATTCAAGGACGTTTAGACCAATTACCCCCCGATAACCTGACTATTATCGCTCGTGCCGTTGCTTTTCCGCAATTTTGGCGAGATTTATCGGAAATCGAGCGCCGTTTTTATTTTCGCGAGTTTATCCGTCGCATCGAAATCGAGAGGGAAACGGCTAAGAATTGGCATTTACGTTTAATCTTCGTTTTTTAAGAGTCTGGGACAATCTTAAAGTTAGCTAAAAATTGAGGAATGTTTGAGCGATCAATGCTAAGAAAAAGGCCAACAGCGATCGATCTCAACTATGAGCAATAACAAAAGATCAATCAGGTATAAAAAAGGGCGAAAATCCTCCCAGACAAAACCCCACCTTTACGATTATCACTATAACCAACCCGGGACGATGCCGGGGTTAATCACCATCGATGAAAATGCCGTTGCTACCGAGATATTTTTAATTAATTATAACTCCCAACAAGCCACTAGAGTTAATAATCTCTTACCGAAAGACTGTCTTAAATATTTATCCAATGATTCCATCTCTTGGATCGATATCGTCGGTTTGGGTAATGAAGATAAACTGCAAGAGTTGGGGGAAATTTTTCATTTACATCCCCTAACCCTTGAGGATATAGTCAGTATTCCCCAAAGACCAAAAGTAGAAGAATGCGAGAATTATCTTTTAATTATAGTGCCAATGGCCATCCTGATCGATCATCAGGGTTTTTTGCTAGAACAAATCAGTTTAATAGTCGGGAAGAATTATGTTTTAACCGTGCAGGAAGAAGGACAATACGATTCTTTAGAGGGAGTTAGGGAAAGAATCCGTTTAAATAAAGGTTCCATCCGGCAGCAAAAATCTGGTTATTTAGCCTACGCAATTTGGGATGCCATTATTGACGGTTATTTTCCTGTTTTAGAGTCCTACGGAGAAAGAATCGAGGAGTTAGAAAACGAAATTCTAGCTAGTCCCACGGAACAGACTTTATCAAAAATTTACCAACTACGTCAGGAATTACTCTCCCTGCGACGAGCAATTTGGCCGCAAAGAGACACTCTCAATGCGCTTTTACGCGATGAATATATTGTCATCGATACAACGATTAAACCCTATCTAAGGGATTGTTATGACCATGTGGTACAAATCCTCGATGTTATCGAAAATTACCGAGAATTTGCCAATGGTTTAATGGATTTCTACCTGTCTTCCGTGAGTAATAAAATGAACGAGATTATGAAAACTTTAACGGTAATCTCGACGATTTTTATCCCTCTCACCTTCATTGTCGGTATTTACGGCATGAACTTTAATACTGATAAATCCCCCTATAATATGCCCGAATTAGAATGGTATTGGGGCTATGTGTTCGTCTGGGTGTTGATGCTAACCGTTGCTTTCAGTTTAATCATTTTCTTTTGGCGACGCGGCTGGTTTAAGAACCTATCGACAGGGAAGAAAAGATAAACTGTTAAGCAGATTAGACGGACTGGATTACCTTACCGGTATCTAGCCAGAGAAAATGGCTATTGCAGAGAAATTAATAATTTAGTGTCGGCGGTATTTTTTAACACTTTCAGTTGATGGCTTCTCATTTTGTCCAACCAACTATAGTGCTGGTTGCGACATTGATAGACGATATCGATGTCACCAATCTCTGACTTAACCTGAGCCAAGTAGTTTTCTAGTTCGCTAATTTTCATAACCAATCTCGCTTGCGCTGAAGGACATCAACCCTAAACCAAGAATTATCGCTAAGGGATAGGGGTGACTACAGTTATTATTATAGGCCGATCATATATTCTCGAAAAAGTTCTTATCTAACAAAGTTAGCTAATGTCAGGGTTAGATGATATCGGCGAAGTTTTTTTCTAGTCGTCGAAAATACCAAATACCACTGACTAGCAAGAGGACGACTAGGGCTAAGGATAGCAGGAATCCGGGCCAATAGATGCTGGCATCACCTCCGATAATCGCCCAACGAAAACCATCAATGACTCCCACCATAGGATTGAGAGAGTACAACCAACGCCATTTTTCTGGAACTATGTTACTACTAAATCCTACGGGAGAAATATATAGCCCAAACTGAATGATAAAGGGAACGATATAACGAAAATCGCGAAATTGAACATTTAATGCTGATAACCATAAACCCCCACCCATAGAGGTGGCAAAAGCCATGACAATGAATAAAGGTAGGGTTAAAATGCGCCAACTAGGTAAAAAATTATACCAAGCCATTAACCCTAACAGAATCATTCCTGAAAGCAGAAAATCAACAAAACTGACAATAACGGCACTGGTGGGAACAATTAACCGGGGAAAATATACCTTAGAAATTAGATTAGCATTATCGATTAAACTATTACTAGCTTCAGCGAGAGAACTGGCGAAAAATTGCCAGGGTAAGACCCCCGCAAAGACCAAAATCGGATAGGGGGCAGCGCCATCACTGGGCAAACGGGCTAATTTACCGAAGACAAAGGTAAATACTAACATGGTTAAAAATGGCCGCAGTAATGCCCAAGCAATGCCGATAAAAGTTTGCTTATAACGAACTAAAATATCGCGCCAAGCCAAGAAATAAAATAATTCTCGGTATTGCCATAAATCACGCCAATATTGTCTTTCACTTCGCCCAGCTTCAATAATTAATTCTTTTTTCATTACTTTTTAGGTTCTGGGGGTGGCTGTTTGGAAGCTGCCGCAATCGCTTGATTTAAACGAGTTAATTCTTCTTTAAACTTCGGTTCTTGGGGATAGTTTTTGACTAACTTTTCTAGGATACTTTTGGCTCCAGAAACGTCTTGAGTTTGTAATCTTGTTCCATAAAGAACTAGCATAACTTCCAGATTGTCGGGATATTTTTGATATAACTTTTCTAAAGGTTCTCTGGCTCCGCTAAAATCTTTTAACTGTAAGCGAGCTTGTGCCAGTCCTTGCAAAGCAGTGGGATTATCTGGTTCGCGTTCAAGAATTTTCTCGTAACCTTTGACCATTTCTTCTAATTTTTCGGGGGGAATAGTTGCCTGTTGCCCGGGTTGATTGCCTTGGGGGGAATTAGAATTATTATTTTTCCATAAACCTAAAGTTGGCACCACCATTAAAGCCAGAAATACCAAACCAGAGGAAACAATTAAGACTCGTTTGAGCGTATCGTTATTTTTTTTGGGCATAGTTTTTAACAATTAGAGATAAGCAATTTTGTAGGGTGCGTGTTTGCGGCGATAACCTTGGCATGAAAAACCAAAATTAGTAATCCGCACCCCACGCACCAGATAAGATTAATCAGTAGTAACTTGATGTAATTCGTGACCCCAAAGATTATAAGCCCAAATGCCCAAGCCAAAACTACCTAAGCAGAGGATGGTGAGCATCAGGAAAACTTGCCACCTATTGTAACCTGCTTCCTGAAGTTCTAGACGACCAAGTATAGTAGCGGCTAACAGAATTAAAACTCGACTAAATACCGCCCACTTGTGGAAGATAAAGACTACCGCCAAAGACCAGCCGAGAATTGATAATACAGCACTAATATCGTTTTTGAGCCAACTGCGGAAAAATACCGGCATTAAGTGACTAAACAGAGTTAATCCTAGGGCAATTAAGAGGATAACCCCTACCGCTAGGATATAGATGATGATTTCTAGCCATTCGCTAGTGAGAGTCCAATTCATCTCATCACCGCGGGCAAGTAACCAATCACTCCATGATAAACGCTCATGGGCGATCGACCAGCCAAACACCCCATAGACCGATGGTATTAGAAAAGTAAGTAGTATAATGCGCCAAAACATAATCAGTTATCAGTTATCAGTTATCTGTTATCAGTTATCAGTTATCAGTTATCAGTTATCAGTTATCAGTTAACTGAAAAAAGTCAAGCCTGAACCCTGAAAGAGGGGAAAATTGCCCCTTTTCAGACTTCAGGCCCTTGGGATTGTCCCGATCGCTTAGGACATATACTGGATGATAAAGTCGAAGTAGGGGGCTGCTGCCACGGCATCCTCTTGAGTCAAAAGACCTAAAGCGGCCTCTTTGAGACAACGAATCGCCTCCACCATGCCGGGGATGGGAACATTAAGAGAGTTATACATCTCTTTGACCCCGATCAGACCGGTTTGTTCGATCGGTGCTTTATCTCCGGCTAATACCCCATAGGTAACTAGACGCAGATACCAACCATAATCGCGCAAGCATTGATTATATTGACGCTGACCGTAGGCATTACCCCCCGGCGCTCTATAATCGGGACGTTTCTTGAACAGTTGTTTTTGAGCCTGATCGACGATTTTTTTCTCATTTTCAGCGAGAGTTTCGGCAATGCGAATTCTCTGCTCACCGGTTTTTAAAAATTGCCCGATACCCTGTAGTTCACCACTACTAGGATAACGAAGTTCGTCGTCGGCTTTGAGGATGACTTGGCTAACTACGCTCATAATATCAAGGTAAATTCTGATAACATTCTGTAGTTTATCTCAGGTCGGGGTCTGGAAGTCGAGTCATCCCTGCCGGTTGGGCAATTCCTAAAAATTGTAATATTTCGTTATGAGTTTCCCCGACAGCCCGGTTACTCTCTAGAATGAATGTATTAGTGGTCAGGAGCGAGGAGATGGCAATTGAGATGTCACCGCATACTGATTAACTTGAACCCGATAAGTGGTAATTAATATGGAATTTCTAGCACCCTTGCTGTTGATAGCGGGCATTCTGGGGTTAAATGGCTTTAAAATCGATCGAGAATACCAGCGTGGTGTTATCTTTCGCCTAGGTCGTTATCAAGACACCAAAGGCCCCGGACTGTACTGGATCATTCCCCTAGTTGACCAAAAAATGCAGCTGGACATTCGCACCAAAACCGTCGATATCGCCCCGCAAGAAACTGTCACCGCCGATAATGTCACAATTAAGGTTAATGCGGTTCTCTACTATCGCATTATCGACCCTAGCAAAGCGATTAATAAAGTCGAATCCTATTCTGCGGCCGTTTACCAAGCGGCCATGACCACTTTAAGAAATGTAGTTGGTCAAAATCGTCTCGATGATGTCTTGCAAAAACGAGACAAAATTAATCAAGCAGTCCAACAAATTGTCGATGAAATTAGCGAACCTTGGGGCATTGATATCGAACGGGTGGAGATGAAAGATGTGGAAATTCCCACCGCTATGCAGCGAGCTATGGCCAAGGAAGCGGAAGCATTGCGAGAAAAACGCGCCCGTTTGATTAAAGCTGCCGCAGAACAGGAAGCCTCCTTAAAATTAGCGGAAGCTTCCCGATTAATCATGGAAAATCCCGCCGCTTTGGAATTACGCCGCCTACAAATGTTAACGGAAATTGGAGCGGAAAATAACACCAGTACCATCATTATGATCCCCTCCGATATCTTAAATCTCGCTCAAAAATTAACTGAAAAACCATCACAAAATATTGTCAATAGCCAAAAGGGTTAATTTTCTCTGGTGTGTTAGACAAACCTAACGGGTGTATCTCATTTTTGTAAATCTACCAAGTTGGCATTTTTAATGGGAAACTCTCTGCTAAAATCGGGCGTTACTTCCGATTTTATTACTCAATCCAAGCTTTTGGGGGGTTCTACCCCCCAAACCCCCCGTTGGGGGCGTGGCGCCGCCCCCAAACCCCCCGCGCATTAGTTTTTCGGTGGGATGCTTACAGGCAGCTGCTGATATATCTGTAATAATCTAAGAGTCACTCGACCGAATCTAAGACCTAATTGGTTAAGCCAAAAGCTTTGATATGCTTAGTTTATAACCTTCTTTTTAGGTAGGAGAATTGTCAGATTCTGTCTTTTGCCTCTTGCCTGTTGCCTCTTGCCTTCAGAAGCTGATAATTGCTGATTGTCGGTATTTCTGTAAGTGTGAGATGCACCCAAACTAACACACCTAAAATTGTTAATTAACGCATGGTGACGAATTCCTCAGCAGCACTGGGATGAATGCCGACTGTGGCATCAAAATCGGCTTTTGTCGCGCCCATTTTTACGGCAATGGCTACTCCTTGAATAATTTCGGCGGCGTGATCTCCCACCATGTGCGCCCCAAGTATTTTACCACTTTCCTGATGGACAACTAATTTCATCAAAGTTTTGTCCTCTCGGCCTGGTAAAACATTGTAACCGGGGCGGAATTTAGACCGATAAACTTTAATCCCCGTGTCACCATATTGTTTTTTTGCTTGCAATTCTGTTAATCCCACCGTCGCCGCTTCAGGAGTAGAAAATACTGCCGAAGGAACATTTTCATAACTCATTAACCGGGGTTTATTACCAAAGACTGTATCGGCAAAAGCTCGCCCCTGATTAATGGCCACGGGAGTTAAATTAATTTGATCAGTACAATCGCCCACGGCATAGATATTATCTTCACTGGTTTGGCTATACTCGTTGACGACAATTGCACCGTTTTTGACCTCGACATTGACATTCTCTAAGCCCAATTTTTCCAGCTTAGGAATTCTGCCAGTAGCGGCTAAACCTAGGGCATCAACAAAGATAATTTCTCCAGTTTCTTTCCCCTGAATATGTACTTTTAAACCCTCATCAGTTTTCTCGATCGAAGTGGGGAAAGTTTCGGGCATAATTTTAATTCCCTGACGGATCATTTCCGCTTGAATCTCATCGCGGATATCCTCATCAAACCCTCTTAAAATCTTGTCTTTACGGATTAACTGCACCACTTCTGTCCCTAATCCGTGCATAATACCAGCAAATTCTACCCCAATATATCCTGCCCCTAAAACTATAATTCTTTTCGGTTGTTCTGGCAGTTGAAACATGGCATCAGAAACTACCGTATGTTCGATCCCCGGAATATCGGGTTTAACGGGATGTCCCCCCACGGCAATTAAAATTTTATCGGCAGTAATTTTCTCGTCTCCCACCTCTAGGGTATGGGTATCAAGAAACTTGGCATAATTAGGAAAAAGCGTCACTTGAGAATTATCGAGCATCTTTTGATAAATGCCATTTAAACGGATAGTTTCCTGATTAAGTGCGCTAATTAATTTTTGCCAATTTAACTGACTCTCTACCGGACTCCAACCGTAACCTTCCGCATCCTTAAATAGTTGCGGAAAACGACTAGAATAAACCATTAATTTTTTGGGAATACAACCGCGATTAACACAGGTTCCTCCCAAACGATCGTATTCTGCTAATCCCACTTTTGCCCCGTATTCGGCTGCCCGTCTAGCGGTGGCAATACCACCGGAACCACCACCAATCACCAATAAATCAAAATCATAACTCATAAAAACATCCTCGCAAATGAATAGAAGTTTGACGGAATCAAGAAACTTTTTTGGCAAAAAGGGGAGCGAATATCTCGGATCAATCCCTAACTGAATCTATCGAGTAACTAGCAGAATATGGTCACTAATGCTGCTAAATTAGAGTCAATTTACCTACTGCCAAGACTTAATTCTATGCTAACACGCCGCTCGAAATTATCTTTTCTCTTGGGGACTTGTTCCCTATTTCTCTGGGTAAACCATCCCGTCACCCTCGCAACCCCCATCAGTCAAGACAATTCCCCCCCTTCCGAGTTTATCTGTCCAGCAGACTTAGCCCCCAGGATCGATCGCATTTTGGCCCGACCCGATTATCAAGGCGCTTATTGGGGAATTTTCGTAAAATCCCTTAATTCTCAGGAAAATCTCTATAGTCTCCACGAAAATAACTTTTTTACTCCCGCTTCTACTGCGAAATTATTAACCACTGCCGCCGCTTTCAGCAAATTTAACCGCGATTATCGTCTGAAAACCCCCATTTTAGCCCAGGGCAACCCCCCCGATTTAGAGACTTTAACCTTAGTCGGGAGGGGAGATGCAACCATAACCACAGAAAAGTTAGAAAAATTAGCAGAAAAGTTAAAAGCACGGGGAATTAACTCAATTTCTCGCTTAATTGTCGTTGCTAGTCCTTTTGTCGTCTCCGATAGTCAAAAAACCTGGGAATGGGAAGATGTCTTTTTTGACTATGCTGTACCCGCGTCTAGCTTGGTTTTAAACGAAAATTCCGTCACTTTAAAGCTTTTACCGCGACAATTGGGGCAAAGCTTAGATTTACAATGGTCTGATCCCATTGCCGCTAAACAATGGCTAATTGAGAATCAAACCAGCACCGCAGCGCAAGGAAGCCCGAATACTCTGGTAATTAAGGGCAATTTAGCCAATAATCGCCTGATTATCACTGGTTCTCTGGCTATTGATAGTCAAGATGATTTTAATTTAGCTATTCCCCAACCTTCGGAGCATTTCCTCGATCGCTGGCGTAATATCCTTGAAAAAGCGGGAATTACCGTTAAAAATGCAGAAATTAGCTCACAAATTCGCGGTTATGAGATCACCAATTTAGAATCAGAAACTTTAGCATATTTGGTGGAAAAAGTCAATAAAAATAGCGATAATTTACTAGCCGAAACCCTACTACAAATGATCGGCGGTGTCTCGGGATTGCAAGAAACTTTAACAAAACTGGGAATTGACAGCGATAGTTATAAAATCGGCGACGGTTCGGGGCTATCACGACAAAACCTAATTAAACCCAAGACTTTAGGTCAAATTTTACAACTAATGGCAGAAAATCCTGATTATCGGCGTTCTTTAGCCATTGGCGGCGTTGATGGCACTTTAACCAATAGATTTCGCCAGACTCCCCTAGAAGGACGATTACAGGCAAAAACCGGGACTTTAACCGGAGTTACCGCTCTCGCCGGTTATCTAGAAACCGCCGACAATCAACCCCTAATCTTTAGCATAACCGTCAATAACAGCGATCAACCCGCCACCACCCTCAGAAACGGCATCGATGAGGTGATTTTGCTCCTAGGACAGTTAAAACGCTGTTAATCTTTAGGAGGCAATAGGCAATAGGCAATAGGCAAAAGGCAGCTTTGTTCTCCCCAACACCCCAACTTCCCCAACACCCAACTAATTCGATCGAGCCATTTAATCACAGAAGACTGTATACTTTTGTAAAAATTGCTTCTAGCTGACCTGTAGATTAATCGAGGGAGTTATTGATATATGTATATAGTTCAGGTTGCCTCCGAGTGCGCCCCGGTGATTAAAGCTGGGGGATTGGGGGATGTGGTATATGGATTGAGTCGAGAATTAGAAATTCGCGGTCATTGCGTGGAGCTAATCCTACCCATGTATGATTGTATGCGCTACGACCAAATTTGGGGCTTACACGAGGCTTATCGCGACCTGTGGGTGCCTTGGTACGGTGGGGCAATTCACTGTAATGTTTTTTGTGGTTGGGTACACGGGCGCTTGTGTTTCTTTATTCAACCCAATTCGGGGGATAATTTCTTTAATCGCGGTACTTACTACGGTTGTAAGGACGATAATATGCGTTTTGCCTTCTTCTCTAAAGCCGCTTTAGAATTTTTGCTCAGAAGTAATAAACGTCCCGATATAATTCATTGTCACGACTGGCAAACCGGGTTGATTCCGCCCTTACTTTTTGAAATTTATAAATATCATGGTATGGGCAATCAGCGCGTTCTTTACACCATCCATAACTTTAAACATCAAGGATTTGGAGGTGCAGAAATTCTCTGGGCAACAGGATTAAATAACGATTCTTATTACTTTAGCTATGCCCGACTACGCGATAACTTCAATCCTTTTGTGATTAATTTTATGAAAGGTGGTATCGTCTTTTCCAACTATTTCAATACCGTCTCGCCCCACCATGCTTGGGAAGCACACCACACCGATGTTAGTTACGGTTTAGGCCATACAATTCACCAGCATCAACACAAATTTACTGGCATTCTCAACGGTTTAGATTACAATATCTGGAACCCGGAAGTAGATAAATTTATTCCTGCACCCTACGGTATTGATAACTTCTCCGAGAAAGCAGGCAATAAAAAGGCACTGCGAGAAAGACTCTGGTTAAGAGATGAACCAGAAAAACCTTTAATTTGTTATGTTGGTCGTTTAGATGACCAAAAAGGCGTACATTTAGTTCACCATGCCATGTATTATGCCTTAGCTCGCGGGGCGCAATTTGTCCTCCTAGGTTCCGCCACCGAATCGTTAATTAATAACTGGTTCTGGCATGAGAAAAATCACCTAAATAATAACCCTGATGTTCATATTGAATTGGGCTTTAATGAGGAATTATCTCACCTGATTTATGCGGGGGCCGATATGATTGTGGTTCCCAGTAATTTTGAACCCTGCGGACTGACACAAGTAATCAGCTTAAAATACGGAACCGTTCCCATCGTCCGGGGAGTTGGTGGTTTAGTTAATACGGTTTTTGATCGCGATTATGATACCTATCACAAACCGGAAGAACGCAATGGTTTTGTCTTTTTTGATCCCGATAATAATGCCCTCGAATCAGCCATGTCCCGGGCATTGGAATTGTGGTACACTCAGCCGGAAGAATTCCAAAAATTAGCGATTCAAGGCATGGAATGCGATTACTCTTGGAATCGCCCTGGGGAAGAATACGTTGCCCTCTATGAAATGATTCGCCACAAATAAGCTGTCTTGTCTCTAGCAATTCCCTGGGGGTTGTCAACAGAAATTCGAGGAATAGATTTGTTGAAATTACCGGGGAATTGCTTTAGTTTTGACCGACTCTTAACCCCACCAACAAACTTTTTTAGTAAACCCTACCTAGTAGAGCAGAAATGTTAACTTTGCTTGGTATTCTTGGGTGAGGGGATGACTAACTCCCAAAATCTGAAATATGGCTAACATGGCTTTTCTTGCCCCATCCTGACGATATTTTCTACTTTCTTCCACCAGGCTGATCAGTTTATCTAAAGCGGCGGCATAATCTTCTTTTAAAGCGAAATTAATCCCAGTAAAAAATATCGGATCGAGGGGATTATTTTCTGGTTTTAATTGTTGAAATTCTAGGAGAGTTTTCCAACCTTTGATAACAGAATTTTCTTCTTTAATAGCACTGATTAATCGATAAGCATCTGACCATTTTTCCAGGCGCATAAGAAATTTTACCGCCATAATAACTAATCGCGGTTCGTTGGGATATTTAGGAAAAAGACGATCAAATAATTGTTTGGCTGCGGGCAAATTATCGAGGGCAATTGCTTCTTGTATTTCTGCTAATCCTGTTTCTAATTCCGATTGTAAATCGAGACGGGAAAATAAGTCTCTAATTTGTTCTTCTGGCAAAGCACCGACAAAACAGGGTAAAACTTCTCCCTTGCTGACAATTCGCACATCGGGAACTCCTTCTACATCGTATTGTTCGGCTAATTGGGGATTTTTATCTATATCTATTTTGGCCAGGATAAAATTATATTCACTTGCTAGTTTTTCTAGCATCGGTTTTACCAATTTACAAGGTCCACACCAGAGAGCATAAAAGTCTAAAATCACTGTATTTAGATAGGATTTCTCGATCACTTCACTGTCAAAATTTGTCCCATCTATCTCGATAGAATATCCCATCTATTTCTCCTCTCTAATAACTTATTTTTCAGCTAGTTTTGTCCCACTTACCTCTTTTACCCAAAGGGCTAATCCTCCCCCTCGTCCCCGGGCTGCTATCATTGTTTCTGTGATCAGAAAATAGGCAAAAAATGCCTGTTTTTTGATGCTTTCCTGATAAAAATTAGCTTCGCTTACCTGGCCATTTCTAATAAAACCGGAATAGAGAGAGCGATTAAATAGGGTTAGGTTGAGCCTGGTGAAATCAAAGGCAAGAAGACGGGTTTTAGGAAAAAACTTAACTGGACCGCTTACAGATAGTTTTACTGCCCCTAAAAATATCTGATTGCTGACGGTTCCAGAGATAAATTCTCCCGGTTCTAAGCTCTCATTTCTTTGGTAAGAGATGGTAATTTTTAACCAGGATGGTAGATAGCGCCCCTTACCCAAAACAATTCCAGCTCTCTTTTTCGCTTTTTGAGTTCCCGTGATCAAGTATAATCGCCAAGTACCGACTAAAGCCTCAAAAGTAAGATTTTCTTTAGTTTTTTTATTGTTTTTTTCTGTTGCTAAGAGAAATTCTAACAATTGAGATACAGGAGGGCGATTATTCTCCTCAAGTATTAGGGGTGAGTCGAGATTTATAACCATGATTTCAGACAGTGCCAAGATATTTTAGCTGAAGCTACCGAACTCGAAAAAGCGAGCGATAAACCGGTTGACCTTTATTATAAGTGGACTTTTCCCTCTCCGTCGCTACGGGGAAAATATTTTTCTCTAACCAGGGGGTTTGATGTTGCCGAACAAAATGGGGATGTGCTTGAAATCTCTCGGTCATTTCCAGGGCGATCGATTCCACATCCGACTGTAAAAAAACCCAGCCTCCAGCTACCATATACTTAGCCAAAGCTGTTACTAATTCCGGCTGCACAACCCGACGCTTACTGTGACGCTGTTTAAACCAAGGATCGGGAAATTGAATCGACACCCAAAATAACTTATCTGCGGGCAAAGATTGCAGTAAAATTTCTGGGGCAACATTCATATTGCCAAAAACAAAAGCGAGATTACTTAATCCTAACCTTTCCCGTTCCTGATTCGCTTCAATTACCAAAGGTTGACGAATTTCAATCCCCAAAAAATTAATTTCTGGCTCTACTTGGGCCATTTGTAACAAAAATTTACCCCGCGCACAACCAATGTCAAGATGGAGAGGTGGTGTCAGATCCTGATAAACTTGATCCCAATCGGGGGGATCGATCGGATGGCGATATTTATGACTTAAGGGATTGACGTGCTGACGAACGCGAACTTTAGCCAAAGATATTTTCTCCTCATTTCTCCTCGATCGATCTAGTTTACCGATATTTAGCCCAATTGAATGCGATGAATTTCCGTTTCGCCATTCTCAGCGATCCTCATATCGCTTTACCCACAACCATTTTGAACCATTCTAATCGCTTTCATCTGGTGGAAGTGAGCATTCCCGCTTTAAAAATCGTTTTAGACCATCTCATCACCCTTAACCTCGATTTTCTGCTGATTGCTGGCGATTTAACCCAAGATGGTGAACCAGAAAATCATCGTTGGTTAGCCGATTGTTTAGCCACTTTGCCCTTCCCCGTCTATGTGGTGCCGGGTAATCATGATGTTTTGAGTTTAACCGCAACAGAAAACCAGATCGGTTTAGCAGATTTTCCCTTTTATTATCAACAATTTGGTTACGGCGACCCCGAACAAATATACTACCAAAAAGAAATTTTACCCGGAGTGCAATTAATCGGTCTTAATTCTAATCAATTTGATGACCAAGGTAAACAAATTGGTAGTTTAGATGCAGAACAATTGCATTGGTTAAAACAGACTTTACCTGCGCTAAAAAACGATCTAGTGATGGTGATGATCCATCATAACGTTATCGAGCATTTACCCGGACAAAGCAATCATGAATTAGGTAAACGCTATATGTTGGCTAATGCGGTAGAATTGCTTGATATACTACAGGAAAACGGCGTAAAATTGTTGATTACTGGCCATCTCCACGTGCAGGATCTGGCTTTTGCTAGAGGTATCTATGAAATTACCACCGGTTCCCTCGTCAGTTATCCCCATCCCTACCGGGTGTTAGAATATTGCGAAAACACGGTTGAATTAGCCATAGAATCCTTTCATCTGCAAAATATACCCGGATGGGAGAATTTACCCACTATTTCTCGGCAATGGTTAGGCGATCGCTCTTATCCTTTTATGATGCGTTTATTAACCTGCCATCCCCTCAATCTTCCCGTGAGTCTAGCGGAGGAATTAGCCCCGAAATTACGAAATTTTTGGGCAGATGTGGCAAAAGGTGACACAATCTTCGATTTTAGCGATTTTCCGCCCCTAGTACGCCGTTATTTTTACGCTTTCAGTGCCATCGATCCCCTCGGTAATCCTCATTTTATCGACAATCAAGCCGTAATTAGTTTCAAGCATCAGTTCAGTTATCAGCGCTCAGACTTGCTGGTAGAGTTGAGAGAATAGCTGCAATAAATAATTAACTATAGCTATAGTTATGGCACTATCCGGCACCGCAGCCGCTATATTGGGAGAAAATGTCAAAAAAAATCAATGGAAGCAATTAAAAAGGAATTTAAAAAAATTGGTTCTCTTGCCCTCTTTTTTTTCTTGGCCTTCGGTTATATTCTTCTGATCATGAAATTATTTCTGGAAGAGTATTCGATTACCACCTACGTTTTGGGTAAAGCGAGCTTAGGGGCGATCATTGCGGCAAAAACCGTGGCCATTCTCGACGCAGCCATGAAGCTAGAATGGTTAGAAAATCGACCCCGTTACCTTAGTGTTCTGTATCGAACCTTTGTTTATACCCTAGCAGCACTGATTCTCGGCTCGATCGAGGGTTTTCTGGAAGCTTATCGGGTAACGCGGGTAATTTCGGAGGCAATGGCCAAATTTTGGCAAAGGGAAAGTTTCTCTCAAATCCTTGCGGTTACTCTCTGTCTCGCAGTGGTTTTTTGTCTCCACAATCTCTGGCACGAAATCGATCGCTATTGGGGTAAAGGCAAATTGAGAAAATTTTTTCTCGGTCGCTCCTAGAGTAGAGCAGTTATCTTCATGGTGAAGTTTTCCTTTTCGGGAGTCGGGAGACTCCGAGACAGGAGACAGTCTTGGATCATACTAAATCCAGTTATTAAAAACTGATTATTTATGACCCCTTTTGCCTCTTGCATGAGCAGAAAACGGGTTTCTCGGAGAAACCCGTTTTCTGTGCGTTACTCAACGGATTTAGTATCAGTTATCAGATCTGAGTTTTCAGTTCACTGATTACTGTTCACTGTTCACTGAAAATACACCCCACACCCCACTTAAGAAGTATGTACGATCGCCCTATCTTTCGCGGGCAACCGCTGCTAGGATAAAATACGGGTGAAAAATTGCTAATCCAAGGAGTACAGACGTGATTGAACCTTTAGTGCTAGGGATTGTCCTAGGCTTAATTCCCATTACCCTAGCGGGTTTGTTCGTTGCCGCCTACTTACAGTACAAACGGGGCAATCAATTCGGCTTAGACTAAATCTATCACGCCAATCCCCCGAATTGAGACAATCTCCCGTCAAGCTAGGCACTAGACGGGAGATTTTTAGACATAGCAGATTTGCCGCTTCACAGATTGTGGCTGCCGGCGTTGCCATCCCTGCAAAATTCATCTGTCTTGGGAGAGCGATCGCCAAAAAAGCAAGAACTAAACGGCTGTTAAACTAGGAAAACGAATGACAGTCTCCGTGTATTCGGGAACCCATCCGGCGGTAGTGGTGAAGTAACGCACTGCTTTAACTCGTTTACTGGCAGTGAGGTGAAACCAGTGTTCGCTATGGGCGGGAACATTGATGTATTCTTGAGGTTGAATAGTTAATTCCCCCTGAGAACCATCGGCAAAGACGAAGCCAAAAACCCCCTCCCCATCAATGATATAACGCACCTCATCGTCGGCGTGGGTGTGACAGCGCTCGAATTTGGCCAGTAAAGTGTCGAGATTGGGAATTTCAGGGTGTAAAACGATTAAATCTCTGGCTTGATAACCCGCTTCTTGTTTAAGTTGCTCAAAATAACCGTCTAAGCTGGTTAAAACTATTTCTTTTTCTTCGTCAGTCAGAGAAGCTTGTTTAAGTAGCTGACGGGTGGCCTCGTTTTCGATCGGCCAATAGTTTAAAGTAACATTTAATTTGGCTAATTCCAGACTAATATCGGCTAACTGGGTATAGGTTGTCCCATTCTCTAAGCGTAGTATCGCCATTGGTTATCATCCTCAAGATTACTTTTTCTATTTTAAAGTTTTCCAGAGGCAAGCCGCTCGATTTTTTGCCCCTCGATCCCTTGCCAGTTCCTAGGATTTTCTGCTCAAAAATGCTATTATGGCCTATATATGGGGAATTAGCTCAGTTGGTAGAGCGCTGCGATCGCACCGCAGAGGTCAGGGATTCGAGTTCCCTATTCTCCATTTTCCAGAGAGTAATTAGGGTTGGCTGAAAAAGTTTTTCCTGGTGTCAGGGTGTGGGGTGTGGGGTTTTACCAATTTTCAGAGAGTCAATTACCTAATTTTCAGGGAAAAAGTCCAGGGATTTTCCCCCCAATCACTCCAATCGCTGGCACTTTTTGATTTTAAAAAAGCCTAAAGATATTATCCAACAAGGTTTTTAGATTTATTCAGCCAACCCTAATTAGTCAGTGCAGTAAGAGGTGTTATTTAAGAACTGTTGACTCTCTATATTCTCTGTGTGATAAGTTTAACTTATGTAGGAGCGATCAATCTTTGTGTCCTTTGTGTCTTTGTGGTTCGTTCCAGTCGCTCGCTGGCAAGACCGCATCTTAGAATACATTTGACCCACCAAACCCAAGAGAGCCAACTGTTGACTCCCTCGACCCGACCTTCCTTGTCCTTCCCTCGAAATAACCAATGATTTCTCCAAACCAGTTTCGGATTGTTTGACAACTCTTGGGAAAAATACTGGCCGATTTTGCCAACATTCCGAGATGGATAGCACTGGTTCTTCGAGGTTTCGTAAATCGTTCTGAATTCTTCCTCTGATTCGTGCATCTCTTTCACATTCTGAATTAGACAAGCTCTGAAATATTGCCAAAAGTTTGAAGTGTTGCTAAAATCGGGGGGGAATCCCTCCGTTTGGAGTATAGACATTATGACTCGAAAAACATTAGCGAAGTTAATATCTTTTGCGTTCAGAGATAAGCTAGGATTATTCAAAATAGCGATCGCATCTTCTTGTTTGATGATTGTTCCGCAGGGGCAAGTTAGGGCTGCATCTATTACCATATTAAATCCTAGCTTTGAAGACCCGATCGCTCCCCAACAGGGGATGACCGGATTTTATACCCTTGGTGTTATCGGTAACTGGTTTAACGCAGCTGCTCCTGGCCAGGATCAGGGGGTTCTTAATCCAAGCAAATCTCAAGAGCTTACTGGCAGTGATATTTTTTACAATGGACCGGTTCCCGATGGGGATCAAGTAGCCTACAGTAACGGGGGAACTCTCGCCCAGCAACTTTCCGCAGTTTTGCAACCGAACACGCAATATACTTTGCGTGGGTATGTCGGGCGCAGGAACGGTCTTGACTTTCCAGCCAACAGTATCAGACTTTTAGCCGGAACTACGGTTCTAGCCTCTAGCAATAGTGTTACTCCCGATCCCGGAACTTTCTTACCTGTCACCGTTAACTATACCAGTGGTAGCATCGGTGATCCGCTCATCGGTCAGCCATTAGCAATTTATCTGTCGTCATTCGGAGTCCAGACGAATTTCGATAAGATAACCCTTGACGCTTCTCCTATTCCCGAACCTTCCGCAATATTAGGATTGCTAGGTTTCGGACTGTTGGGACTCGTTTCAGCGTTAAAACAAAAACGATGATTTAACCGAAGCAGGGGGATAAAGTTTTGCGTCCCCCGCTTCCCGCACTAAATCTCTTCGAGATCGCACTTACCCTGTGAACTACTCTCAACTCCGTTGAGAGCTTTCTATTTCACGGGGGATTGCCTCAAGACGGACTTACCGCCCAGCTTTTGGTCTTAGGGACTTGCATAGGAATAATATCCCAGCCAGAAAATCGCTCTGTAGAAGAATCAGACCAGCCCTAAATGGCAGATTATCAAAGCGCAACTCCCTTAAATTATGATTGCGTACCATGGCTTTAGCATTGAGGTTTTCTACAGCAATAACTTGGTTTTCGTTAACTATCTTACGGGATAGCTTTAGGATTACCATATTTACTACCATTGCTGGTAATAGCAAAATGATTAAGTCCTACCCTTATCAAGGGGGGTTGGGGGCGATTGCCCGTCATCAACTAGCCTAATAGTCCATAGGTGAAGATAATATCTTGGACAAAAATTAACTGTTTATGGGCAGCATCACTAATGGCAAAAGCCGAAGAAGGATCTAAACCAATTTCTAGCCAATCAATAATAGGCAAATTTGCCAGAAAAAAGTAGGCGGTAATGATAATTAGTATTCCCTTGACGAATACAGGTGAATCGAGAGATTTTTTCTGCATAATTGTTCAGTTAAAAAATACCTTTTAATTCCTTCTCGTGATTATAAATCCAATCAAAAATATCTTGGATTAATTTTCTACCGTCTCGCTGGGGTTGCCATCCAGTTATAGAACTGATTTTGCGAGAATCAGTGATAAAAATTGGCATATCTCCGGTGCGATTTTCGGGAATTGCCTCAATCATTGTACTATTGCCCGTGATTTCCTGACATAGTTTTGTAGTTTCATAAAGGGACAAGGAAAAATCTTGCCCACCCCCCACATTAAAAGTCTGCCCTTTGAATTGTTCTAAATTAGCAATCTGAATATCGATTAAATCGAGTAAATCAGCTACATGAAGAAAATCTCTAACCTGTTTCCCTGTACCCCGATAACCGATATATTTTAAGGACTTCTGAAAGTAATGATTAGCCACCCAAAGGGCAAAAACTCCCTGATCAACTTTTCCCATTTGCCAAGGACCGGTTAAAACTCCACAGCGATTAATTAAAGTTCTTAATCCGTAGGCATCCCCATATTCATTAATAATCAGTTCCGATGCTAACTTAGTGGAACCGTAGAGAGAACGGGGCAAATCTAAGGGAAATTGTTCACTGATACCAAAAGCAGAAACCCCGGGTAAATCTTGCTGTTCAGATAACTGAAAACGAGTATCTGTTTCTGTATAGTTTAATTGATTAAGATAGGCGATGGGATAAACTCTGCTGGTGGAGAGAAAAATAAAATCTGCTTGGGTTTGTCTAGCTAATTCTAAACAGTTAATCGTTCCAATTAAGTTGGTTTGCAAAACGTAGCTGGGGGAAGTATAACCAGCTAAAACGGAAGGTTCTGCCGAACATTCTAGGATTAAATCCACTGGCAAAGCGGATGCTTCTAAGTCTTCTGCATTTCTGACATCTCCATGAACAAACTCAATTCCCGCCTGTTTAAGACGGGGAATATTTAACTCAGAACCGCGACGTTTTAAGTTATCTAAAGCGGTAATTTTCCAATCAGGATAACGTTGGGCTAATCCTAAACCTAAAGAACTACCCACAAAACCCGCACCACCAGTAATTAACACTTGCCTAGTCATCAAAAATACTCCTCTAGATAATAATTATCAAGCCACTTGTTTCTTTTTCTGTTTGCGCTTATAGTCGCCTCGAGAAAGGTGTTTTTCTAACCAGATAGAGAGAACTATAAATAAATAACGACTGCCCATTTCCTTGAGTTTTAACTTGGAACCCCCCGGAGTACGATCATGTTATCGGGAGAGTCAGAATTATCTGCCATTGCTACCCCAACCGCATCGCCGCTAAAATTTTCTAATCCACAGCGCACCGCCAAACCAAAACTATTGGGATAATAGTTATTGATGTAGCGAATCCGGGGATTTACTTGGTCAATTTTTTGCAGAACTGCTTCGGTTTTATCTTGGCTATTGTCATTAACAACTAGGATTTCATAGTCAATTTTATCCTCTTCTAAAAGTTCAGATATTATAGGAAATATCTTACACAATCTTGGCCAGATAAGCAAGACGGCTGACCACTACTACCGAATCACTACCTGGCTATTAGTCCCTAACAGGACAGGGAATCGCATGATCGATTTAGGAAGACCTAGTATTTGGTGATCATTAACTAGAGGGCGATCGCATAGTAGACAACAAAATGAGCAAAATTCTCAAACTCATAAATAGCAAGGATTACAGACAAAAGTAACATTTTATGAAGATAGACTTGACAAAATCAACGCAGCCTTAAATTGTCGGGAATGAGTCAATCCCTAGAGCTTTTGCATAAGTCGAGACAAAATAAGATAAAATGGTTCGGCAGTTTAAGATTGAAAGATGACTGACGAACAAGTAAAAACTTTGTCGAGTGTATCCAGACACATTTAAGGATATGGTGACAGTCCTGGCAGGCGAGAATATCGCACCTATTCTTGATTTGCGTGGGATTCAACTTACACAGTGACAGATATTTTGAGAAAGATTTCTGTCATTCCCATTACTTGGCAAAACTGGGCTACGGAAGTATCCAAACTAAAACTTAAAGAGATGGGAAGTAGATAAATATTTATCGTGCCTTATGCCTGGCTCGAAAAACATTTATCTAGAGGTGATTATCTTCACCAGAAGAATTGATCAGCAATTTGGAGTAAACCCTAGATAATTTAATTATGATATTCTTTCAACTTGTAGTTATCGCAGCAACCGCACTTGCTATCACTTTTTCCCTTGGCTATATAGTCTTGCGTGCAGTTACTAACTTAACAGTCAAGGAATGTCTGGCACTTGCAGGGGCCTGTGGTATGGCTTTACAGGGAGCGATTGCCTTCATCGGCTTTCTGCTGGGCCTTTCAGGACGTAATTTCTTTATCCTGACCACCGTGGCTCTATTTACCATAGCTATAGCCTTACTACTGCGGAAGCCAAGGAAGACTGAGCCGACTGGGAATTATTCTTGGCTGTACCTGTTGATTGTGTTTTGGACAACTCTAGTTGGCATACAGTTGTTCGTCCTGATCTATAGTGGTGCTAACTGGTATGGCGACTGGTGGATGCACTACGATCTTGCCCAAGTCTACCTAGGACAACAGGCAACTGATACTATTTATTTTAACCGTTACATCGTCTCATCTCGCACGCCTTTGTTCAATCTTTTTTCGAGCTACTATCTTGGTCTTTTGGGAAATCAATTTAGTATCTATCAATTAAGCTCAATATTGCCAGAAGTTTTTTTATTAGCAATGATTCCGTTGCTATTGCGCCCCTACCAGGTAACAATAGCAGTTATCCTAGTGGCTTTCAATGGTCACATGAATAGCACCAGCATTTATCCTTGGCCGAAGATACTTGCTTCCTTATATGTAATTACCGCCATCTATTTTTATCTCGACCTGAGAAAGAATTCCAGGAGGACTTTGTTCTCTCAATCTGCTGTTGGTTGGGGCTTAAGTTCTGGATTAGCGATGCTTAGTCACCCATCAACCCTTTTTTATGTAGCCGCTATGGTTGCCGACAATATCTGGATAAACCGCCGCAATTTTGTTAACGTATTACGGCAATTATTGGTTCCCCTATTGATAGCATTTGTGACGTTACTACCCTGGATCTTGTGGGGCATAAGCGAATATGGCTTGCCAGAATTCTTGCGAGCTTTATCTAACACCACAGGCAGCATGAGTACCATCGAAAGAGTGATGAATGCCATTGGCAATCTAACCAGTACAATTGTGCCTATTCCCCTAGGGAAGGCCTTGATTAGTTTCAATACAAATAACCCAATCATAGGACAGATTGGCAATCCATGGCTGAGGTTTTATTATAATGTTCTGCCCGGTGCCTTGAACATAACCATAACTTGCTTGCTCTTATTCGAAGGAGTTAGACGATATTTCCGGAAAAGTTCTTTGCAGTCTATATTGCCAAATTCACTCTTTTTGTTGGTAATCGTCTTTGGGTTTTTAGGTGGTTGCCTGCTGCAACAGGGCTTTAACACTGGCGGTCTAGTTGGTGAGAGCATGACTCCTATAGTCTTTCTTCTCTTGTTAGTTGCCAGTGAATACTTTTATGATCTAGGTGTTAAGTTCCGCCAACTGTTCTTGCTGATGCTTACGGGCGAATTCTTGATTTCCCGTGGAATTCACTTAGTTTTTCTGGGAATAGGGCATCCCTTTATTTGGGATGACAATTTGAGTCTAAAAAACGATAAAAACCTTGTCTTTGCCAGAGATATTATCGCAACTCCCTGGCCGGGTTTTCTGATTACTACATTGTCCTTTATAGTATTATTAGTAATTGGATTGAAAGCCTGTTCAAGAGAACAACGCACTTCTAATTAGGGCTTGCTGAAAAAGTTTTTCGTGGTGGCATGGTGTGGGGTTTTACCGATTTTGAGGTGGTCAATTACCCAATTTTCAGGGAAAAAGTACCTGAATTTTCCCCCCAATCACTCCAAGGGTCGGCACTTTTTGATTTCCAAAAGGTCTAAAAGTCTTACCCAACAAGGTTTTTAGATTTATTCAGCAAGCTCTAATTAGGGTTTGCGGCAAAAAGTACGGGCTTCAAGGGGTGACAGAGGGGCTACAAGCTAGATAGAGCGGGGGGTCTAGCCAAACGACCCCCTAAAGAAATAGAGTGGTTAGGACAACCACTCAAAATTTTAAAATGTTACCTTCATT
>SFCA01000082.1:0-47514 GCA_007095475.1 Microcystis aeruginosa Ma_QC_C_20070703_M131
ATATAGGAATCGGAGACGGCGTTTTGGTCTGAGATTTAATTTAATCGCTGGCATTTACAACTATGAACTTGCTTTAGGCTATCATCAAGTAGCTGAATAGGACTTTTGCAGGAGGTCTACGGTTCCTGTCAGGCAGGCGGCGATCGCCTCGCCGATGCCGTAACCGAGCGACGCCTCGGCAACGATCCCCCAGGATTTCCAGACTTCGGCGAGGGCGTATTCTAGGGCGAAACTGAGGACGGGGGTATAACGAGGGAAGGTATCGGGGGCTTCTCGATCATCTTCGGGGTAGAGGAGGGAAAGAAGCGGTTTTTCTAGATAGGGAAGTAAAATTCGCTCGCAGTGTGCCAGGGCCGAGCGGAAAGTGGACTGGGTGCGATAGAGATTATCGCCAGTGCCGACTCGGGGATTTTCCTGGCTGGGGAACCAGAAAGCGACTTTGGCCGGCCGACGGCGATTGATTTTGCCGTGAATGATGCCCTGACCAGGCTGGCCCGTTGCGAAAAGGTGCAGGCGATCGCCGAGTTGTTCGAGGGAGTCCGCCACGATCGCCAGACGGTGATCAAAGGGCGATCGCCCAGTATTGGCGGAGAAACAAACATCGGCGAGGGAAAGTTCCGGGTGAGCCGACAAAAACTCGTGATAGCACAGGGCCAGTTCCCGCAGGGCTGCTTCCGTTTTTGCGCCAAGGGTCAGTATCTCGAGGGGGCGCTCTGACGGAGACGGAGCCGATAGTCGGGCTGGCCTCTCCTCGATCACCAGATGGGCGTTCGTACCGCCAAAACCGAAGGAGTTAATCCCAGCGATCGCTGGTTCTTCGCTCTCGGGCCACTCGGTGAGATGGGTATGGATGGCGAGCGGCAGACGATCAAAACGGACGTGGGGATTGGGTTCTCGGAAATGTAAACTGGGCGGTATCTGTCGATGCCACAGGGAGAGAATCAGTTTAATAAGCCCAGCCATCCCGGACGCACCCTCCGCGTGGCCGATATTAGTTTTGACCGTCCCGACGGCGCGGGGAGGCATCGAGGAATCCTCGCTAGAGAAAAATTCGCCTAGGGCTTTCAGTTCCATGTAGTCCCCCAGTACCGTGCCGGTTCCGTTGGCCTCGATGTACTGAACTCGGGAGGGGGAAATGCCCGCCCGATCGTACACTTGGCGGAGAAGGGTTTCTTGGGCCTTGGGGTTGGGAGCGGTTAAACGCTGGCCGCGGCCGTTCTGGTTGGTCGCGCTGGCCCGAATCGAGGCGTATACCCGATCACCCTCGGCGATCGCCCTAGATAGGGGCTTCAAGATCAACACCCCCGCACCCTCGCTCCGCGCGTAACCATTGGCGGACGCGTCAAAAGAGCGACAGCGACCGTTTGGGGAGATCATGCCACCTCGGGATAAACCGAGCCACACGCCTGGCAGTAAATTCACGTTTACCCCACCGACGATCGCTAGGCAGCATTCTCCCATTCGTAAACTCTGACAGGCGAGATGGACGGCCACCAAGGAGGAGGAGCAGGCTGTATCGATCGCCAGGCTCGGTCCAGTTAGATCGAGCGTGTAGGAGAGACGGTTAGCGATGATACAGTTCGAGTTATTGGGAACCGTGTAGCCATCGACCTGTTCGGGCTGATTCATCAGAAGAGCGTAGTAATCGACACTGGAGACCCCGACGAATACCCCCACCGGGGAACCGGCGAGTCGTTCGGGAATCTGTCCCGCGTCCTCTAGGGCTTCCCACGCGACTTCCAGAAATAGGCGCTGTTTGGGATCGAGACTAGGGGCTTCTTGGGGATGGATACCGAAAAATTTCGGGTCGAACCGATCGATTCCCTCCAGAAACCCCCCCCATCGGTAGGAGCGATCATCGGGATCATCCAGGGGGACTGTACTCAAGGCGGCCAGTTCTGGGCGATCGCCTGGTACTGCGGACACCGTATCGATCCCGTTGCGGAGATTTTCCCAGAATGCTTCAGGAGTGGGGGAACTGGGGAAACGGCATCCGATCCCGATTACCGCAATTGGTTCTCTATCAGTTATCATCGCTTCATCTAACAGAAAAAATTAGTTTATCCGGTGGTAACAGGCAGGGATTTCAAACCCCTCAGAATAATGTTTTCCCGCCACTCTAACGGCTCCGGGGAGAGTTTTAGGTCGGGAAAGGTTCGCACGATCGCCTCGATGGCGATCTGGCCTTCGAGACGTGCCAGGATACTCCCTAGACAGTAATGGATACCGTCAGCGAAAGCGAGATGGCGATTGTCCGAACGGGCTAGATCGAGGTGATCGGGGTCGGCAAACTGGGCGGGATCGCGGTTGGCAGCCCCGAGACAGAGATAAACGAGTTCGCCTGCACCGATCGTTTTTCCCCCCAACTCAATATCCTCGGTGGCGACCCGGCTGGTAAATTGTGCGGGACTGTCATAGCGCAGGAATTCTTCTACTGCGGTAGGGATTAGTTCTAGGTGTCGTTGCAGTTGGCCCATCTGTTCCGGGGAACGTAAGAGGGCTAACATCCCGTTACCGATCAGGTTAACCGTTGTTTCTTCCCCGGCTACAAAGAGAAAAATACAGATCGACAACAGTTCGTTCTCACTTAGTTTGTCCTCCTGTTCGCGGGCTGTGATCAGGGCGCTGAGACGATCCTCGCCGAGAGCGAGCCGTCGTTCTCCGATCAGTCGTCGGAAGTAATCGATCATTTCTCCAGCTACCTCGTTGAGGTACTCGTAATCGCCGAGCGAGCGCAGGGGATCGACTACCCTGGAGAGTTCATCCGCCCAATGACGGAGCTTGTCTAGATCGGCGGCGGGCAGGCCGAGCATCTTGGCGATGACCATCACCGGCAGGGGAGCGGCGAGATCGCCGATCAGGTCCAGCCGCTCGCGGTCTTTGACCTGATCGAGTAGTTGGTTCACCATCTCCCGGATCTGGCCCCGCAAACGCTCCACCTCGGCCGACGAGAAGGCTTTGCCGACCAGACTCCGGAGTCGGGTATGGTCGGGGGGATCGAGGAACAATAACCAAGTTCCCGTAGCGATCGCCAAGGGAGCGAAATCCCCGGCGGCTCTGGGTACTACACTTTTGGCGGCGATCCTTCCGGACAACTGTTCCGCGCGAAACCTCGGATCGCGGAGAACTTTCTTGATATCGGCGTATCGGGTCAGTACCCAGGCTCCGTTGAGCGAGCTTTTATGTACGGGATCGCTCTCCTGGAGGCGATGGTAGGTCGGGTAGGGATCGCTCTTGAAACTAGCGAGAAAAGGATTAAAAATCACCTTTCTAGCGGGTTCGAGCGGCTCAGAAACTTTCATAGAAATCTTTGGTGGCGGGGATAAACTGGGGGGAAGGCTCGCGATGTCCGAGCGCCAGGGGAAAGTGGGGAACACTACACGCTCGCTAAATATCCAGCCATAGCCCGAACGCTCGGATACTCCCAGGAGAGACTCGGTTCTAGTTCGTAGCCCAACCAATCTGCCAGATCTGCGGTCATACTAACGGCGGCGGTAGAATCTAGCGCGTAACTATCGAAGGACGCTTCGAGATCAATATCGTCTTCTGCCACTTCCAGAAAATCGATTAGATAGGCGATGAGCCATTCTTGGATTTCCCGCTCGGTTTTTCCCGTTGCGGGGAGCGTAGATAGATTCGGTTGTTCAAGCATGGTTTTAAACCTCCTGTACCGTGGATTTTTTCGCCTCGATCGCCTCCGAGGACGGGGCTTTCACCCCCCAGATCACACCGCCGCTCTCTAGAGCCCGGATCACCCAATACCCGAAGTCCCATTGCCACCACTCCAGACCGAATTTAGCCGAGTTTGGGAAAGCGTGATGATTGTTATGCCATCCTTCTCCTAGGGTCAGAACTCCGACCAGCATCTGGTTAGTGCTTTTTTCCCTTGTCTGAAAGGGACGACTCCCGTAGACATGGGTGATGGAATTGATCGCGTAACCCCCGTTCATCGATAGGAAGAGTCGGGTGATCCCTCCCCACCAGAATCCTGACAGCAATCCCCACCAAGTACCGGTCACGATCCCGCCGATCAATGCGGGGATCACCCATCCCAAGATCAACCAAGTCATATAGCGGTGATTGAGTTTCACGATTGCGGGATCTTTCAATAGGTCTTTCGCAAATACGGAAGCGTTGGTGATCTCCTTGTCGAAGAGCCAGCCGAGATGGGCGTGCCAGAGACCAGGTAGGGTCTTCAAAGCCCGCTCTCCTTGAAAGTGCGGCGAATGGGGATCACCCGGTTGATCGCTGTACTGGTGATGTCGTCGGTGATTAGCGACCCAGTAGATTGGCGGCCCCTGACCAGCCATGGCGCCGAGAACGGTAAGGCTCGCCGCTACGGCGGGATGGGCTTCAAAAGCTTTGTGGGCTAGATAGCGGTGATAGCCGACGGTAATTCCAGTCATGGTCAGAATATACATTCCCACCAGCAGACCGATATCGAGGGCGCTCACCTCCCCGCGCCAGACTAGAAAGAGAGAGCCCAGACATCCCCCGACGGCGAGGAGATTGAATAGCAGTACCCTAGTGCGCTGAATCGAGACTAAACGGGGGTTATTCAGGGTGATTCTCGGCGATTTCCCCGAGAGCGGCCGGGGATTTTCCGGCAGTTTTTCGACGGCTTCTGTCATATTCCGCTCCTGTTTACATTCAAGTTTTCTAATAGCAAATCTGCTGTTTACACTGTTATTAGACCTCTAATCCCGCCAGGGATTCGGGAGAAGGGCTCGAAGTTTCTTTCTCCTGTCCGATCTCCTCTAGGGTTCCCGAGAGAAACTGTTTCCGGCAGGCGTGACGTTGGATTTTACCGCTCGAAGTTTTGGGAATACTTCCAGTTTTAATCAACACCACTTTATGTACCTGTAAATCATGATGCCTGGCGACCGCCTCCCGTATCTGCCGGATCACCGCTTGGCGATCAAGACCCCGGAGATAACTACGCTCCACTTCCTGAACCACCACTAGCCGTTCCCGATCGTCTTCCCCGGTCACGGCGAAGGCGGCCCCCAATCCTGGCCGCAGGGCGGGATGACTTTGTTCGACGGTGAGTTCGATATCTTGGGGATAGTAATTGCGACCCATGAGGATAATGACATCCTTGATCCGTCCCGTGACGAATAGTTCGTTATCCTCAAGAAAACCTAGGTCGCCGGTCCGGAGGAAAGGCCCCTCGCCAGTGTCCGCTAAGTAGGCTTGAAAGGTTTGTTCCGTTTGGGAAGGACGCTGCCAGTAGCCCTGGGCCACCGATCCCCCACCTACCCAGATCTCGCCCAGCCGCCCCGATGGACAACGGGTTAGGGTGGTTGGATCGACGATGGCGATCTCTGTCTCTAGCCAGGCTTGTCCGCAACCCACCAAATCTAGCCCCTCGCTGGGGTTCGGAACGATCCGACCTTCCTGTAGGTCTTCTGGTCGCACCCGGACATAGACTGGAGGAGCGGGGAGCCGACCGCCGGATACCATGAGCGTGGACTCGGCGAGACCATAACAGGGATAGAAGAAATGCGGGCGGAATCCACTGACTGCGAATTTAGCGGTAAACTGTTCTAGGGTGGTGCGTCGTACTGGCTCGGAACCGTTATAAGCACTGAGCCAACTGCTCAGATCCAGTGATTCCGCCTCCGGTGTGGAGAGCTTGCGGGTACAGAGATCGTAGGCCGAGTTCGCGCCGCCGGAATGGGTGGCTCGATAGCGATCAATCGCCCGTAACCAGCGCATCGGTCGCATGAGAAAGTGCACCGGGGGAATAATCACCGCAGGAAATCCCGTGTAGACTGGTTGCAGGACTCCATCGATCAGGCCCATGTCGTGAAAACTGGGTAACCAAGTCACCGAGACACTTTCTGGGGTCAGTTCAAAGGATCGCCGGATCGACTCCGAGTTGTGTACGATGTTGCCGTGACTCACCATGACCCCCTTGGGCGTTCCCGTCGAACCAGAAGTATACTGGAGAAAGGCTAGATCCTGACTGGCGATGGCGACCTCTCCCCAGTCCTCGGCTCCCCGTTCGTCGAGGATCTCGGTGGCTAGACAACTCACTTCACTCAAGGCTGGAGTCTGCGCTAACCACTGTTTGATCGTCGGTTGTAGGGATGCCGTAGTCAGGATGACGGTAGCCTGCGCGTCGGAGGTAATCGAGAGGAGTCGGTTCATCGAGCGATTAGCCCGGGGAGGATAGGCGGGAACCGCAATCACTCCAGCGTACAGGCATCCGAAAAAGGCGGCGATAAATTCTAGTCCCGCAGGGTAAAGCAGCAGGGCCCGTTCGCCACGGACGGTTCTTTTCTGAAGTTCACCAGCGATCACCCGCGCCTGTCGATCTAAACTCTCATAGGTCAGATGGCTCGACTCAGTTTCTCCATCGGCCAGAAAAGTATACACTCGCTCTCGGGGTCGTTTTTCCGCTCGTTCGCGGAGAATATGTATGATAGTTAAAGAATCATGAATCATCATCGCTTCTTTTGTGGGATGTTTAAAACCTCGACCGAAACTAACTTTTGCATACGATGCACAGTTAGCATTCATACCTTGATTCGGCAACGCCTGATTATTTTATCCGCCACTCTACAGGCATCATCTCATATTGTCAATAAGCATTTATGCTTAATAATAAACGAAATGTGCAACTCAGAACTACAGAATCAGAGTTCTAGACGTTAATCTGATTGTGCTGATTTCTGAAAGCCTTGTACTCTCGGTTCGGGAATCACTATAGGTAGTGTTTCAATGACTGATCAAACCTACCCGTAGTGGTATTAGTTCAACTTATGCCTACAGGCAGTGGATAGCTTAATCCAAAAACACTATATGTGGAAAATGAGCGCACCGTCAGTTGTAAATCAAGATCAAAAAATTAGTTGCACATGGAGTTAATGAGGTAAATAAAGAAGTTAAAAAAGAGAACCATTCGGATAGGCACAGCGATGACGGAGGACTTGCGGTACATTGCCAGAATTCCAACTTGCACCAGTAATTTTAAGACAAAAACCAATTTGTTTCACTTGAGATTCAACAGAGCCAGAACCAGATGCTCCCATCCTACAGCAACTAATGAGAGGGATCATCTCACCCAAGAAATAAGTATTTATACTTATAATTTGCTGAATAAGTTCCCAGAGCGAATCCAGAAGCCACACAGTTGGTAAAATTGTAGTTTAGTCGCTTAGTTTCTGAATTTTATCTGGCGATCAAAGAGCGGAAGTGCAAGGGTTTTGAGTCCCTCGGATCGATTTCTCAACCTTTGTTTCTGACACTTTTCTGAAAAAAAAGCCCAAAACCCTTTTCCAGCAGGGTTTCCACTGATATTCAGCCAGCCCTACCTACATCCAATTATCAGTTATGGGTAGTTGTGGTTTTCTCTCTACCATTCCCACCCTAGCTTTACGCCCTACCCTATCAGGGATTTAGGCTATTCTTGGACTAGAAACAAATCGCACCCGCAAACGCGAGATGCTTACACGCGGTTGTTTATACATTTGTATTAATTGAAAACCGATAATTTCTCGGCAGTGGATATTTCTGTAATCTTGAGATGTACTCCTAAAAATTAGCTATTGACTCGAATTTTGCTGATTTTCTGTTTTTTTCGGTCTGGTGTGAGAGAATCTAGAAAAACTTAACAATAATCAGCAATCAGCGAGAGATATACTACAAACAAACTTGAGCAAGTTTTAATTAAGAGAACTATGAACTTTCGATTTGGCAAAATCTTGATAGCAGGGGTATTAGCGGTACTTTTGCTAGTAACTTCCTGTGCTAAAGCTCCCTCACAATTTGACCAAGCGCAACAAGAAAGTACCGCTCGCGGGGCGGCGGCAGTGGTGAAAGAATCCACCTCTGGCGGCAGTTTTAATCGGTTTTTCCCGCCTTCTGGGGGAGGATACGAGCGCGTCTATACCCAGGAGAAAAAAGGCTTTGCCGAGGCAAAACTGAAGCAAGATGGCAAAGTTCTGGCTATGTTAGCCATATCTGACATCAGCAATAATCCCGCCGCGGCCAATAAATTCCAAGACAGTCAAACCACGATTAAAGGTTTTCCCTCTGTGGAACAGGGTGCAACCGCCAGCGCCGTTTTAGTCAATAATCGTTATCAAGTCAAGGTTTTATCGCGGGAGCCAGATTTTTCTTCCAGCGATCGCCAAGCTTGGTTAGCTAAGTTCGATTTAGATGGTTTAGCAAAATTAAAGTAAGGAGACATCCGTGAGTAAGCCAATTTTTGAACTGGTGGACAAATTACCGACGAATAATCTCACCGTCAAAGTTCTCAAAACCCTTGATTATGTGGTGCCGGGGCAGTGGGATAACCTAGTCGGGTTTAAAAATACGATTATCAAAGTCACCGGCGAAACCGACGAAAGCATGATTCAACAGATTGGCGATCGAGCCGTTTGGTTGTTTAATGATCAATCCCAGGGCTATCAACGGGCGCTCTGGCTCTACCAAACTATCGACAGCGCCGATAATGCCCTAGCCACCGCCTCTCTTGCTAATGCCGTCGGTGGTAAAATTCCCCTCATGGGCGGTTTAATCGAAAAATTAACCCCTGCCCCCGAAAAAGCGCAAACCATCGATCTAACCTTGAAATTAGTGACCGAATTAGTCGCTTTTTGTCAAATTAATGGCATTCCGGGGGATAGTATCGATGATTTCGTCGCTTCTCTGGGAGATTATAGCGGCGAATCCCTGATGCGGATGGCGGCGTTAGTTTGTTTGGATGGTTTAATTCCCCTGGGGGGTAGTTTTATCCGGAAAGTGGAATCCACCCTCAGCATTCTCCACCCAGAAGAATTAGAATCTAACTCCACTTTCGGCAGTATTAAAGAATTGATTCCGGGGGGAAATACTGCCAGAAAATTAGACTTTATCGGTCAAAGTTTCGACTCGACTAAAGGTTGGATGAGTGGTTTTGTCAGCGAGCGCGATTTGACCCAGCAGGGATTATTGAGCAAAATTCAGGGATTTATCGACTTTTCTGCCGATAAATTGGTATATGTTGGGGCATTCCTCGATATGACCACCAATTACTACGAACATACCGGCATTCAAACCCTGGCTCGTCGTTTAATCGAAAGAGCCGTGGCGGAAATTTAAGTGGCATTGAGGGCAGGGATGGACAGACCGATACCAAATCCGCTTTTAATAGTATGATTGACCGCCAATCCCACTTTAAAAACCCACTGCTCACTCTCCTAAGGATTTAGTATAATATCCTCTCTTTAGTCCCTCAAGGCCATGAATCAGGCACAACTTATCCATGCTGCTAAACAGCAAGATGCAGCCGCTATTATTACCCTACTTAACCAAAGTCTCTTAACCAGAAAAATAGAGGTTATTGCAGCCACCTCGCAAGAAAATGTCCTGACTCTAAAAGTTCAATCCAAAAGGATACCCAATCAACACAAGTTATTACCTTTTTTGTCAGCAGAAATCAAAAGCTTGGGCATCAATGGATTAGAACAAGTGATCGTTTACAGTATGATCAAGGAATCCGATATCCCCGCTTGGCAAGAATCGATAACCCTAAGTCAAGATGATTTAATCGTCAATAGTGTCACCAAATTAAACTCTTTGCCGATAATAACCGCAGAAATCGCCGAAAATGACCGAGAAGATGCCCCAGAAGCTTTGGAAGACTCTGAAACAACTGAAGAAAAAGCGCTAGAAAAACGGGAGGAGTTGACTGAGGCTGCTGAGAATATTGTGGCGACTGGTGAGGGATTTTCCCTATCTAATCGGAGACAATCCTCTTTTCCCCTGAGTATAATTTTGCTTTACCTAGGGATTGGTTTTGGCACTGGAATTATTATAGGTGCTTACTTTGGCTATCAAAAAGCAGTGAGTGAAATGTACGCACAACCTGGGGCGATCGAACAAACCCGATAAATTTTCCTGTCCCCAACCTGATATGATCGAAATTGGCGATCTTACGATTAAGACCAATGCAAAATTTTCCTATCTCCAAACCCCAATGATTTAGGGCTTTTTTTCTTGGGAATTTGTCGTTAAGGACAGCAGCAACAGTTTATTTTTTATCTTTAGCCCCACACATCTAACCGCTCATGTCTATGGAAGAAGCCTTGAAACTCCTAAAAGAATATGGCTGTATTCAACTAAAAATTGCCCAATCCCCCGAAGAAGAAGAAGCTCTAAGACAGGCAATTTTATTAGTTAAGCAAGGTTCGGAATCAATTAATTTAGGTATCTGTGCCGATAACAATGAAGAGGGATTTAAAGCCCTAAAAACTTATCTACAAGCCCTAGGATACCCCCTACCTAATATTCTCCCAGAAGACCAGCTAGAACAGGGAGCGGTGTATATTAAATACAATACCCAAAGACAAGCTTCCTATCTCGATTCCTACACGGGAACCTATCGCGGTGTTCTGATTTCTTGTCAATCAGAAAATGATCAATTAGTCGGTACTTATGGTCACTTTCCCCTCGATTTATTCTCTGAATAGGCATAGTTTTGGGTTATTTAAGCGATTAACCATCAGCCGGACAGTGATTACTGTTTACAAATAAGAGGCAAAAAGCTCCCCACTCCTGTCCACTGAATTCTCTTTCCTGACTCTTGTTAACTTTTTACCTGAAAAAAAATATGTATTTGTTAATTCCAGCAGCGGGAATGGGTAAACGGATGGGCAGCGATCGCAATAAGTTACTGCTCACCCTGCACGGAAAACCGCTCCTCGCTTGGACTTTGCTGGCTGCCATGGAATCGAGGGCAATTATCTGGATTGGCATCATGGCACAACCGGAAGACTTTGAGGAGATCCGAGAAATTATCACCCCTATAAATGCCCTTAAACCCGTGCAAATCATCCAAGGAGGCGAAACCAGACAAAAATCGGTTTATAATGGCTTACAAGCCCTACCAGAGGGGGCTGAGACGGTTTTAATTCACGATGGGGCGCGCTGTTTAGCCACCCCCGAATTATTCGATCGCTGTGCTGTCGCTTTAGCCACCTGTCAGGGTTTCATAGCGGCGATTCCGGTGAAAGATACGATTAAAATTGTCGATAGCAAGGGTTGGATTGAGGATACACCGGATCGCTCACGGTTGTGGGCAGCCCAAACGCCCCAGGGTTTTCAGGTAAAATTATTAAAAGAATGTCATGAACAGGGCCGAAAATTAGCTTGGGAAGTCACCGACGATGCCGCCTTATTAGAAAAATGTGGTTTTCCCGTCAAAATTGTCGTCGGTGAAGAAACTAACTTAAAAATTACTACCCCCGGAGATCTGGCAATTGCCGAATATATTTTAAGTCAACGTTTATAATTTTTCATCTACTTTAACGCCGTCCCGTTTGATAATACGAGCGGGAATACCCACCACCACACAATTAGCTGGAACATCCTTGACTACCACTGAATTTGCGCCCACGGTGACATTATCGCCGATGGTAATATTTCCTAAGACTTTAGCACCGGCGGTAATCCTGACATTATTGCCAATTTTGGGGCGACCGCTTTTATCTTTATAGCCAATTGTTACCTGTTGATTAATCCAACAGTTATCGCCCAAATCCGCCATAACAATCGTACTAAAACCGTGTTGAATAAATAATCCTTTGCCAATCGAACAGGAAGAATCTAGAAATAAGTAGGAACTTTCTCGATAGAAAAACCTCAGAATATACATTAAAAAACGGCTGAATGAACCCCCTTGAAAAAGACGACAATAATATAAATTTCTAAATTCTTTTGCCTCCAGACACAGAGCTAATAATTGTAACCAATCTGCTCTTTTTTCCCAGCCTAATAACTCTACCCAACGCCGCACATCACCTAAGATAAGTTCTCGATTATTAGCTACCTGAAAGGCAATGATTAAGGGTGAGAGCCAAAGAATACCCGCATAGAAAAATAATTTTCGGAAGAAACTTTTCATCGTTGGTCTAGAATAAGTGACAATAGACTTGCTTTTTGTTGCTATTAATTATAGTAGTATTGTAGCGAATAGTTCAACCTTCGCCCGTTTATTGGACTCCAACGATGTCAACTACCTTACAGTTCTTTCCCGAAGTATCCGTGATCGTGCCAATTTATAATGGGGAGAAAGATCTACCCCCTCTCATTGATTGTTTAGCCAAACAGACCTATCCCCGTCAATTAGTTGAATATATTTTAGTTGATAATAATAGTAGCGATTGCACGGCAGAATTATTAGGAAAGGCAGCGCAAGAACACCGGGGACTGAACCTGATCATTTTAAGCGAAAATCAGATACAAAGCTCCTACGCTGCTCGTAACAAAGGGATCAAAAGCGCTCGTTATCCTTTTCTGGCCTTTACCGATGCCGATTGTCGTCCCGCACCGCAATGGTTGACCGAATTGGTTCAACCCTTTAAAGATACTAGGATCGGTCTGGTAGCGGGTGAAATTGCTGCGTTAACTGGTTCCACTTGGTTGGAAAAGTATGCGGAACGTCGTCATTTTATGTCACCAAAATTTCTTTTAGAACATTCTTTTTGTCCCTATGGTCAAACTGCTAACCTCGCTATTCGTCGAGAAGCTTTTCAAAAAGTGGGTTTATTTCGTCCTTATTTAACTACTGGTGGTGATGCCGATATCTGTTGGCGTATTCAACAACAAACCGACTGGCAATTAACCTACGCACCAGAGGCAATTATTTATCATCGTCATCGTTCCACCTTAGAAGACTTAAGAAGTCAATTAAAACGTTACGGGCGCTCTAATCGCTATCTTCACGAATTGTATGGTGTCGAATTGATGCGACCTTTAACCAATCAAGGGTTATTTTTTAGTCTCGGTCGTTGGTTATTAAAAGAGCTACCAAAAAATACCCTCAAGTTACTGTTTGGTAAAGCAGATTTAGTAGATTTATTGGCTACTCCCCTCGATTTAATTGGGTTTCAGTCCCGCAGCCAAGGACAAGCCACGGCCAAATTACCCGAAAAAGCTAAAGAAATCGAATGGCTTTAATTCAGTTATCAGTGATCAGTTATCAGATGTGAGTTTTCAGTGATCAGTTATCGGTTATCAGATGTAAGTTTTCAGTTCACTGATTACTGATTACTGATTACTGTTTACTGTTTACTGATTAAGGTTTCCTCTATGGTTTCTCCCTGAGTGAAACATCCCGGAAGATCCTTAATTTCTGATACATATCCCTCGTCATCATTAGGATAAATTGTTATTGGATATTTTAATCCCAAATAAAACTCTAATGATTCAAGCTTAGTTTTATTACTTGTACTTATATTTTTACCTCTTTAAAGTTAGCAAATAAGACCAATATATTTTGAATAAATACTCAGAAAACATCAAGAAGGGAATCAGCTTTAAACCTTGTCCGTCAACTATCCATTCCCCTATTCTGGCACTCCCCGCTTCAAAGTGGGGGACAAAATGAGGTAAGGTAAAAAAGCTGTGCCTATAACCGAGACTATGAGCGTTGAATGGCAATCCGTAAAAACCTACGAGGATATTCTTTACCATAAATGGGGGGGAATCGCCAAAATTACCATCAATCGCCCCCATAAGCGTAATGCCTTCCGTCCGAAGACAGTTTTTGAGCTTTACGACGCTTTCTGTGATGCTCGCGAGGATGCCCGCATTGGGGTAGTATTGCTCACGGGTGCAGGTCCCCACAGCGACGGCAAATATGCTTTTTGTTCCGGCGGCGATCAGACGGTGCGCGGTCAGGCGGGTTATATTGGCGATGATGGCGTACCCCGGCTCAATGTGCTGGATTTACAGAAATTAATTCGCTCCATCCCCAAGGTAGTTATCGCGCTGGTGGCAGGTTATGCGGTCGGGGGCGGTCATGTTTTGCACTTGGTTTGTGATTTAACCTTAGCGGCGGATAACGCCATTTTCGGCCAGACCGGTCCAAAAGTGGGCAGTTTTGACGGCGGTTTTGGCTCTAGTTATCTGGCCCGGGTGGTCGGTCAGAAAAAGGCTCGCGAGATTTGGTTTCTCTGTCGGCAGTATAACGCCCAACAAGCTTTAGACATGGGTTTGGTTAACCATGTCGTCCCGGTGGAGGAATTAGAGCGGGAAGGGATTAAATGGTCCTTAGAAATTCTCGAAAAAAGTCCCTTGGCGATTCGCTGCCTAAAATCGGCTTTTAATGCTGATTGTGATGGTCAAGCGGGTTTACAGGAGTTAGCGGGCAATGCCACTTTACTCTACTATATGACCGCCGAAGGAGCCGAAGGTAAACAGGCTTTCCTGGAAAAACGTCCCCCCGATTTTAGTCAATATCCTTGGCTACCCTAATCAGTGATCAGTGAACAGTAATCAGTGAAAAGAAAGCAGAAAACTGCCCTATAATACTGCTCACTTAATACTCCATATTCCTACTGATCACTGATAAGCTATGCTAGTTTAGAGAGAGTAGTTAGGTTCGGTAGCAGCATTGGTTTCAAACAGAAGTGGTTTTTCCCTGATGGCCTTGACTGGGTTGTGTCCGATCTCCTTCTCGAAATGGCTGTGATATTGGGAGACAATCCATGACGATTTACGTTGGTAATCTGGTTTATGACGTCACGACAGATGACTTGAAAGAGGTATTCGCTGAATACGGCACAGTTAGTCGCGTTTACTTGCCCGTAGATCGGGAAACGGGTAAAATGCGCGGTTTTGGTTTTGTGGAAATGTCCTCCGAGGAGGAAGAAGCAAAAGCGATCGAAACTCTTGACGGGGCCGAATGGATGGGACGACAGATGAAAGTCAACAAAGCTCGTCCCAAAGAAGATAATTTTGGTGGTGGTGGCGGCGGTGAGCGCAAAAACTCCGGGCGCCGCGAACGTTAAAGAGATTCTTTTAAAATTCCCGAAGCGGTTATTTCTGATAACCGCTTTCTTCTGGACTTAAACCGACGTTTTCCGTGACTCAAGGATGGGGTGGATAATTGTCCAGGCCAGGACGATAATTAAAGCCAAGATACCAAAACGAGCCATAGAACTGACTAACTGGTGCAAGGGGAACAAACGGCCTAAAAAGAAGGATAATGTCACCATAATCGTCGCCCACACCGTCGCTCCACCGAGATTACAGAGGAAAAAACGGCCGTAGGGCATTCGGGCAATCCCCGCCATTGGACCTGCAAAGATTCTTAACAGGGCCACGAAGCGACCGAAAAAGACCGCCCGGGGTGCATTTTTACTAAATTGTTCCTTGGCTAATTCTAGTTTTTGAGGTGGAATCCGAAAGAATTTGCCAACTTTTAACAAAAACGGCCAACCTCCAGCGCGACCGAGCCAATAGCCAAAATTATCGCCCAAAACTGCTCCTGTAATTGCGCTGACTAAAACTAACCAATAGTTTAAATCACCGCTACCAGCAAGGAAGCCGCCCACAATGGTGATGGTTTCCCCGGGGATGGGAATCCCGGTATTTTCGAGGGTGATGCCGACAAATACTGCCCAGTATCCGTATTGGTGGGCGATTTCTTCAATATTTTCTAGGGATAATAGCTCTAGGGACATGGAGCGCTTTCTTAACAAAGGTTTACGAATATTCTAAGATATTTTTACAGGATTTAACCGTGGCTGAACATGACTTTTCCCAGTATTGATTTATTAGCAATTCGTCAGGGTGAGATAAAAGATTTAGCGGGCATGAATTTGGCAGGGGCTGATTTAGCGGGGGCCGACCTAGCAGGGGCGAATTTACGGGCAAATTTACGCGGTGCTGACCTGACCGGGGCAAATTTAAGGGGAGCAGATTTTCGTAATGCCGATTTACGCGGGGCAATTCTCCTCGATGCGATCGTGACTGGGGCAAGTTTGGCCGGCGCTTTTTTAGCTGGGGCGGTTTTTAATCATCTAGATTTGTCCGGGGCGGATTTTCGCGGTGTCGATGGCCGGGGAGTGAGTTTTGTCGGGGCGATTTTAACCCAAGCGGATTTTACTAGCGCTAATCTTTCTGGGGCAGATCTGTCGGCAACTGATTTAGAGGAAGCAATTTTTTTCGGGGCGATTTTACGCGGAACAAATTTTACTGATGCCAATCTTCTTTGTGCTAGTTTAGCCTCGGCAGTAACCACGGGGGCAATTTTCGATCGAGCTTGTTTAGAAGGGACAGGATTAACCTAAATGGCTGATAGATAAAAGAAGATGAGTTTCTAATTAGTTGCTGGAACCTGATCTAGGTTGAAAAATCTTACCCATTCCCCTGTTTATCTACCTCCATGGCTCCAGCTATTCTGAACCATATCCAATCTCTCATTGTCAAGAAATAACACTTTTTCGTTCCTGGGTCTTCTTCTTGGCCAAATTTATCAAGTTTTTGCCATTCTCGACCGGAAAATTTAATTTAATTGTCCGGGTAATCAGTCCAGTTATTGAAGAATTTTACCCAACCAATTAAGCAATCAACCTAGTTCCTTAAGGGAACCTAGGGAAAAAGATTATCCTCAAAAATGATAGGATTGATTGATACCTAGCTGCCGTTAATCGCCATCGATGAGACCTTTACGCCAACTTTACCGCTATTTAAGTTTATTTTGCCTCTGTCTTCTTCTGACCGTGGGCTGTCAGTCCACTAATTCCAATTTACCACAACGAGATAGCGATCGCCTGATGATCGGGACAACCCTAAAACCACGCTCGATCGATCCTGCCGATAGTTATGAGTTAGCGGGACTTTTTATTATTTATAATCTCGGTGAAACTCTCTACACTTACGCCGAAGGAACCACTAATTTAAAGCCTCTCCTAGCCACGGAATTACCCCAAATTAGCCCCGATGGTTTGACTTATACTATCCCAGTACGTCGAGGAGTTATCTTTCATGATGGCACGGTTTTTAACGCAGAGGCGATGAAGTTTTCCCTAGAAAGATTTATCAAAAATGGTGGCGAACCTTCCTTTCTTCTTCAGGATACAATTGATAAAATCACTGCGACCAAGGAAGACGAAATTACTATTAAACTAACCAGACCTTTTGCCGCCTTTCCTGCTCTTTTAGCTTATCCCGGAGCCTGTGCGGTTTCACCCAAATTTTATCAAATTGGCGAGGGTAAATTTAAACCCGAAGAATTTATCGGCACAGGACATTATCGATTAAAAGCAGTTACCAGCGATTCTTTTAGTTTAGAAGCCTTTGATCGCTATTGGGGAGAACCGGCCAAAAATAAGGGAGTTAATGTGCAAATTTATCTCTCTAATCCTGCCAATTTGTTTAACGGTTTTCAGACGGGTGCGGTGGATATTGCCTATCAATCTTTACTGCCTCCTCAAGTGAGAAAATTACGCACAGAAGCGGCGCAGGGAAAATGGCAAGCGCTCGAATCTTCTGGGGCAGCAATTAACTTTATGAGCGTCAATCTCAAAAGTGAACCCACCCATAATATTTTAGTGCGACAAGCAATTGCTTCTCTAGTCGATCGAGATCTACTTAATGATCGCATTTTACAAGGTCAAGGGATACCTCTTTTTAGTCTCATTCCTACTACTTTTTCCGAGTCACAACCGGTGTTTAAAGAGCGCTATGGCAGCCATAATATAGAGCAAGCAAAACAATTACTAAAAACTGCTGGTTATAGTCAAGAAAAACCCGCAATTGTAGAAGTTTGGCACTCCTCGGGATCGATCACTTCCAGCAGCGTGGCGGCAGTGATGAAAGCTCTGGCAAAACGGGATTTAGATAATATGATTCAATTTGAACCCAATAGTATCCTAGGAGCGGCATTTTTCCGTAATATTAGCCGGGGACTTTATACCACTGCTCTATCTAATTGGTATCCCGATTTTTTGGATGCAGATAACTATATTTATCCCTTTTTAGATTGTGCTAAAGGTTCCACAGAAACTGGCTGCGAAGAAGGAGGATCGCAAAGTCAAGGCTCATTTTTTTACAGTCAAGAAATGAATCAATTAATCGCACAATCCCGTCGGGAAAGTAACCCAGCCAAAAGAAAGCAGATTTTTGGCAAAATTCAAGAAATTCTCGCCGATGAAGTTCCCTATATTCCCCTTTGGCAAACCAAGGAATACGCTTTTGCTCGCCATGGCATCACGGGGGTTATCATCAATCCCAGTCAAACTTTTCCCTTCTGGACAATCGCCAAAAAATCCTGATAATTAATTATTAGGAGTCAGCCTTGAATCAGTTATCAGTGATCAGTTATCAGTTATCAGATGTGAGTTTTCAGTTTACTGATTACTGTTTACTGTTCACTGACAAAACTCTCTATTTCCTTCCCCATTCTCCATTTTCCTATGAAACTAACAGCAATGTCCTTTAATATTCGCTACGATAAACCCGATACCGATGAGCGTAATTGGCGAGTAAGAAGGGAAGCAGTAGCGGCTTTAATTGCTCACTATTCTCCCGATATAATTGGTACTCAGGAAGCTCGCGCTAATCAATTATTGGATCTACACCGTTTATTGCCACAATACCAAAGTTTAGGCAGCGATCGCAGAGGAACAGGATTAGATGAACATTGTGCGATTTTATATCAACCAAGTCGGTTAAAATGTTTAGAAATTTACGAATTTTGGCTATCAGAAACTCCCGATATTATTGGCAGTATCACTGCAGCTTGGGGTAATCCTTATCCCCGCATGGTAACGGGGGCTAAATTTCGCACTCTTGAGGGGCAAACTTTGCAGTTTTATAATACCCATCTCGATTACTATAGTGACAAAGCTAAGGACTTAGGCGCTAAGTGCATACAGGAGCATTTTTGTCAACTAGATTTAATAAAAAATTACCTGTTTTTAACGGGGGATTTTAATGTTAATTCTCAGCAATTACCCCGTCAGATTTTAACTCAACCTCTCCAGTCAGAAATTAAATTAAAAGACGCTTTAGCCGATTTGGAATTAGCGGAACAAATGAGCTTTAATAATTACACTGATACCCCTTATTTAGCCATCGATACCATTTATTATGATAACCGTTTGCAGTTAGATTGGGCAAAAGTTGATCGTTCCCGTTGGTTGAATCTTATTCCTTCCGATCATTATCCCGTAATTGCTGCTTTTATCTTGCCCTAAAAATAGATGATTTTTGTATTTAGCAAATGTATAGAGATAGAGGGTAAAAGCTTCAGCGGACTTTGGTGATTCGGTGGTTAAATTTGTTAAGTTTTTTAAACAAGAAAAAACTTAACAAGCGCTATTTTGGTGACTATTGTCGGGGCAATTCTGTTTATTTTCCTCCGGGGATTAGTTACCAATCCTCTGTTTATTTGACTAATTCTACCGCATCTTTGCCGTCAATCTCTTGTAGATAAACTTTTACCTGTTCCTCGGCTGCGGTGGGGAGTTTTTTGCCCGTAAAATCCGGGTGAATTGGTAATTCCCGATGACCACGATCAACGAGGACTAATAAGCGGATTTTTTGCGGTCTGCCATACTCAATAATAGCATTGAAAGCGGCGCGGATCGTGCGACCTTTATAGATAACATCATCAACTAAAATCACGGTTTTTCCTGTGACATCTAGGGGCATTTTGGTTTTGGCAGGAGTGCGGGTTTTAATGCGATCGAGATCGTCGCGATAGAAGGTAATATCGATCGCTCCCACGGGAACTTTTACCCCTTCTAAACTCTCAATTTGACTAGCAATTAAATTAGCTAAAGGCACTCCTCGCGTGTAGATACCGATCAAAATCAAGTTATTTAAATCGCCACTTTTTTCGATAACTTCGGAAGCTAAACGGGTCATAGTGCGACGAATTTCGTCAGCCGAGAGAATTTCAATTAACTGTGGGGTCATAATTTTCCAAGACAAGGGGGGATAGGGGATAGGGAAATTTTGACGGAAATGGACTTTTTTTTCTTTTTCTTTTTCTTTTAAAACCATCTTGCCACTAACGAATATAATTATTTTCACTTACCTATTTTACCTCGATCGCTCATGAGTGATGAATTATTGCAAAAATCCGCCCTAGAATTAGCCCAACTGATTCGTACTAAACAAATCTCCCCCCTAGAATTAACCCATTTATACCTCGACAGAATTGAGAAATTTGACTGTCAAATTGGTAGTTTTGTCCATGTCGCCAGGGAAAGCGCCCTAGCAACCGCAAGCGCCCAAACGGAACAATTAAGTCAAATCACCGATACTGCCGAATTACCGCCTTTTTTTGGAGTTCCCACCGCCATTAAAGACTTAAATGCCGTCGCTGGAATGCCGGTTAGTTACGGAATCGCCGCCTTACAGGGAAATATCGCCCAATACGACGAAGGAATCGTCACCAGAATGAAAATGGCGGGTTTTATCCTTCTGGGCAAAACTGCCACTTCCCAGCTAGGTTCCTTTCCCTACACCGAAAATCCGGGTTTTTTGCCAACTCGTAACCCCTTCAACCGCAATTATACCGCAGGAGGTTCCAGTGGCGGTGCGGCGGCGGCGGTAGCGGCGGGTTTCTGCCCGATTGTCCAGGGTTCCGACGGTGGTGGTTCCATTCGCACTCCGGCGGGTTGTTGCGGTTTGGTGGGGATAAAACCCAGTCGTGGGCGCGTTTCCTATGCCCCGGTGGGGGAATTTCAAAGCGGTATCGCCACTAACGGCACTCTTTCTAAGACGGTGGCAGATGGGGCGGCACTGCTTACCGTGATTTCGGGCTATACGACGGGCGATCCCTACTGGCTACCCGATCCGCCCTTTTCTTTCCTAGAAGCCACTCAGAGAGGCGTAAAACCCCTGAAAATCGCTTTTTCTACTTCCATATCCCCCTTCGGCGAAGCGGCTGCCGTCTATAAAAATGCTGTGATCGAGACTGCTAAAAATTTAGAGGACATGGGGCATCATTTAACGGAGTATTCTCCCGATTTACAGGCTTTAATCGCTCCTTTTCGCCGTATTTGGCAAGCGGGGACGGCAGCGGCGGCAATTCCCAGGGAGTTATTAAGTCCCCTTAACCAATGGTTATTAGACAATTCTGGCAGTGCGGGGGAGTACCTGCAAGCGGTGCGGCAGATGCACGTTATTTCGCGGCAAATTGTGGCGATGTTTGATAATTTTGATGTCTTACTTTTGCCCATTTTCCTACATCAACCCCCCGGAATTGGTGAGTGGGAAAATTTACCACCGGAAGAAGCGGTTGATAGGATGATTGCTTGGATTGCACCTTCTCCGATTGCTAATGCGAGTGGTTTACCTGCGATTGCTTTACCCACAGGAGTGGATAGTCAGGGTTTACCCGTGGCAATTCAGTTAGTTGGTAAACCTGCTGATGAAATCACTTTGTTAGGTTTATCGGCACAATTAGAGGCAGCTAATCCTTTAGGTTTGATGGCTAATTTTAACTAGCGATACTTTCGGTAAATTGGGGAATGGAAGCGATAAGTTTACGGGTGTAATCACTTTGGGGAGAGTTAATAATTTGGTTAGCTGTACCCATTTCCTCAATTTTACCTTTATTCATCACCATAATGCGATCGCTCATAAATCTGACGACACTTAAATCGTGGGAAATAAAGATATAAGTGAGATTAAATTCCTGCTGTAATTCTTTGAGTAAATTTAAGACTTCCGCTTGTACGGAAACATCTAAAGCAGAGACAGATTCATCACAGATAATAAACTGAGGATTTAAGGCTAAAGCGCGAGCAATACACACCCTTTGTCGTTGTCCTCCTGATAATTGATGGGGATAGCGATCAAACCAATTAGGATCAAGTTTAACTCGTTCTAATAAATATTCTACTCGTTGCCGTCGCTTTTGGGAATTGCCGCCGGTATGATGAATAACCATCGGTTCTAAAATTGCTTTACCGATGGATAAACGGGGATTCAGGGAGTTGTAGGGATTCTGAAAAACTATCTGTAATTCCCGTCGCAGTAGTCTTAATTTTGGATCGCTGGGGTTTAATTTAGCGAGATTTTCTCCTCGGAAATAGATATCTCCAGAAGTGGCAGGAATTAAGCGCAGAATTGTCCTTGCTAAGGTAGATTTTCCGCAGCCCGACTCACCGACTAAACCCAGGGTTTCCCCCCGTTTAACGGCAAAACTGACCTGATCTACGGCATTAAAAAAGGTCTTTACTTGCCCGAAAACTCCCTTAACTGGAAATCTAACCGATAAATTTTCTACCGATAAAATATTCTCGTGATCTTGTAACCCTTCGATTCTGCTTTCTTCCTCCTGGAGAGTAATAAATTTAACTGCCGGTGGAGTAATTTCCTGTAATTCAATAATCTTACCTTGAGAGTCTTTTTCCACTCGTAAAAAATCGCTGACAGTGGGCAATTTTTCTGGACGAGAGTTTAAGCGGGGACGACAGGCAAGTAAACCTTTTGTGTAGGGATGTTGGGGAGAATTTAATACTTCTTCTTTCGGTCCTTGTTCGACAATTTTTCCTTGATACATCACGACAATTTGATCGGCAATTTCGTTAATAACTCCCAGATCGTGGGAGATAAAAACCATCGACATTTCTCGATCGCTTTTACACAAATCTCGTAGTAATCTTAATATTTCTGCTTGGACAGTCACATCTAAAGCGGTGGTTGGTTCATCGGCAATTAATAGGGTAGGATTACAAGAAATCGCCATGGCAATCATTACCCTTTGTAATTGTCCCCCCGATAATTCGTGAGGATAACGCTTGAGGATTGCCTCTTTTTGTTCCTGAATATAAGTTCTAATTTTTTCCCTGACATGACCCTTATTTTCTAAGGGAAAAGTTTCTATATACTTCTCCTCCAACTGTTGATCACTGGATAATAAGCGCACTTCTTGCAGTAGAGAGATGGCTTGATTTTTTGCCTGTTCGGGGGTGACTTTTTGATGCAGTAAAATTGCTTCGGTGAGTTGAAACTCGATGTTATAGACTGGATTAAGAGAACTCATTGGTTCTTGGAAAATCATCGCCATTTCTCCCCCGCGATAATAACGCAATTCTTCTGGGGGAATAGATAATAAATCTACTGCTTGCATTGACTGACCTTTTGCCGGACGAAAGCAAATTTCTCCCCCGGTAATTTTCCCCGGAGAGGGAACCAATCCCATGAGTGCGAGGGAGGTGACAGATTTTCCTGAACCCGACTCCCCCACACAACCGAGAACTTGACCTTTCTGCAAGCTAAAACTAATGTTATTAACGGCGACTGTTGTTCTTTTCTGATTGGAAAATTCAACGGTGAGATGGTGAACGTCGAGAATTTTGTTATCCATAGGTCTTTAACTGGTGAAACCTAGCATCATCTTAACCTAAGTTGTCAATTTTAACTATACAGCAGTTATCTTAATGATGAGGTGGGAAGTGTTCCTTACCCAATCAGGTTACACTTCCAGTAACCTTCTCTTTCAAATTCGTCAATCATATTAGCTGATCATTAAGTTTGTAGTATAAATATATCTTTTCGCATTATGGCGAATTTAGTATAAAGCAACTAATAATTTTTCGGGATTAACATTAAGAAGAGACCTCCTGCAAAAGTAAGTTATCGAGGTGCTATCGGTTCAAAATATCTAAAACCTCAGATAAATTTGACATAGTATTAGGTTTTATGGATAGGACAGAAGATTTTTGATTTTTGCAGGATATCTATTAATTTGATGGTCAGGCCGGTGCTTTTGCCTATCTCTTGTTCGTTCTGCTCTATTTTCCTTGTGTTTCGACTATATAGGCAGTATATCGCCAAACTAATGCCAGTTGGACTGCTTTGATTGCCCTCCCAACCGGAGGAATGGCCTATATTGTCGCCACTTCCTTCTATCAAATCGCCACTTTTTCTCGACATCCGGGATTTTCTCTCTTTTGGATAGTCTTGATGGGTTTAACCGTAGTCGGGGTTGTAAGCTGTACTGAATTTAAACTGCGTATTGGAAATTTTAGTACAAATGCTCAAACTACTTCTCCCCGCTCCGCAGCTCCGGCGCTCCCCGGCAATCCTAACGAGTAATTTAGATAGTCAACAGCTTATTCACCTTAAAAAATCTCCGTCCCCGAAAAATCAATCGTCCCGCAATTTAATTTCAGTTATCAGGAGACAAAAGGGGGGAATGAAAAGTGGGAAGTGGGAAGTGGGAAGTTTTTTACCGTGAACAGTGAACGGTAAATAGTAATCGGTGAACTGAAAACTCACATCTGATAACTGCCCAATCAAACAACAATCTTAAGCTTTATCTGCTCAGTCCTCAACGGTGATACAATTGCCGTCATAGCTAGGGGTGTCTGAGGTAATCAGGCTGAGAAAGACCCTTAGAACCTGAGACTGGGTAATTCCAGCGTAGGGAAGCTGTTTACAGAGGAAATAAAATTATGAGACAAGAATGGGTTGCCCCCCGGCGCGGACAAGCAAATGTATCGCAAATGCACTACGCCCGTCAGGGGATAATTACCGAAGAGATGACGTATGTGGCAAAACGGGAAAATCTCTCTCCCGAATTGATTCGCAGCGAAATCGCCCGAGGAAGACTGATTATTCCCGCTAATATCAATCACCTCAACCTCGAACCTATGGCGATCGGTATTGCTTCTAAGTGTAAAGTTAATGCTAATATCGGGGCTTCCCCTAACTCCTCGAATATTAACGAAGAACTGGAAAAATTACACCTAGCGGTCAAATACGGCGCGGATACGGTGATGGATCTTTCCACCGGTGGCGGTAATTTGGACGAAATTCGCACCGCGATTATCAATGCTTCTCCCGTCCCCATCGGTACTGTACCCATCTATCAAGCGGTGGAAAGCGTTCACGGCAATATTGAAAAACTCACCCCCGAAGATTTCCTCCACATTATCGAAAAACACGCCCAGCAAGGGGTGGATTATATGACGATTCATGCGGGAATCCTCATCGAACACCTGCCTTTAGTCAAAACTCGTCTGACCGGGATTGTCTCCCGGGGGGGTGGTATTATTGCTAAGTGGATGTTACACCACCACAAGCAAAATCCTCTCTATACCTATTTCGACGAAATTATCGAGATTTTCAAGCGTTATGACGTTTCTTTTAGTCTCGGTGACTCCCTGCGTCCCGGTTGTACCCACGATGCTTCCGATGCAGCCCAATTAGCGGAATTGAAAACCCTCGGCCAACTAACGCGCCGCGCCTGGGAACACGATGTACAGGTGATGGTGGAAGGACCGGGCCATGTTCCTATGGATCAAATTGAATTTAATGTGAAAAAACAAATGGAGGAGTGTAGCGAAGCACCTTTCTATGTTCTCGGTCCCCTTGTCACCGATATTGCCCCAGGCTACGATCATATCACCTCGGCGATCGGGGCGGCTCTGGCGGGTTGGTACGGGACGGCGATGTTATGTTATGTCACCCCCAAAGAACATCTCGGTTTACCCAACGCTGAAGATGTGCGAAATGGCTTAATTGCCTACAAAATAGCGGCTCATGCGGCAGATATCGCCCGTCATCGTCCCGGAGCGCGCGATCGCGACGACGAACTCTCAATTGCTCGTTATAACTTCGATTGGAATCGTCAATTTCAGTTATCCTTGGATCCTGATCGCGCTAAGGAATACCACGATGAGACTTTACCCGCAGATATCTATAAAACTGCGGAGTTTTGTTCGATGTGTGGACCGAAATTCTGTCCTATGCAAACTAAGGTCGATGCCGATGCGATTACGGAATTAGAGAAGTTTCTCGCTAGTCAGAATCAAGACAATTTAACCCCAGTTTAAACGGGAGTTATGGGAAGGGCTGACTTGATTTCAGCCCTATTACTAGGATAAAAGTCAAAATTCTGGGAATAGCCGCCGTTTTTTTGACTAATTGACCCGTTTTTCTAGATATTGACCGATCATCAATTCTTGACCGGCGCGAGAGATAATAGTTTGTCGGGTGCGATATTGTTGACCGATAAGTTTAATTTCTTCTTCAAAGACAGAACCGGCGTATTCTGTTCTCAGACAGAGATTAGAGGGGTTAGGAAAGGTATAAATGGCACTAACGGGTTTATCCGTCGCAAATCCCCGATCGCGATAGAGAATATTATCTAAAATACCGAATATAGTCGAACCGTTGGAGGGTTTTTTACTCTGGGGACGGAGATAATTACTTTGCCAAGTGACTTCCGTACCACCTAATAGAACTGTATCTTCCAGATTATGTAAATGGGCCAGTTGAATTAATGGTTCGCTGCCCTGGGGTAAATATTTAATTTCGATGACGCTGATAACTTCTTGGGGTTCCGTTTCTTGGGTGAGGGTGTAATAACGTCTCTGAGATTGCCAGCGTCCTTCTGTCTGCTTAAAAAAGGCTAAAGCCGAGGTTTCTAGCGATAATTGGGCGGTTTGAATTAATGTCATAGAAATAAAACCTTTCCTGTTTTTTGGTAGATCAGATTTGTTATCCTTTGTCAAGAGTTTGTCAGAGAATTGTTACACATCTTAATACAATTATAACCCTGCATGGAAATTAAGTGGTAGGTGTGTTGAGGGAGATAATTGGGAAAAAGCCGCACAGATACAGCAGTTACGGGGAAAAAACGGGATAAGATTGCTAAAAACTGCGAGCTTATCCTAGTTAATTCCATCTACCCTTATCTATCGATTAATTCTGTCAAATTGGCTACAGTCAGGCCGAGGTTCTTCCCCCAAGCCCTTTTTTACTTTTTACTTGTCATCCGATCTGCCCGATCTTGCTATTGTTAAAAATATAGAACCTCCGAACAAGGTCTCAACTCTGTGCAGTTAAAACAAGTCATCATCGCCCATAAGGCTAACCATCCCCAAAGTAAAGCATGGGCGGAAAAATGCGCTAAACAGTTAGAAGCCCGTCAGTGTAAAGTTTTAATGGGACCCAGTGGCTTTAAAGATAATCCCTATCCGGTATTTTTAGCCTCAGCATCGGGAAAAATCGACCTCGCCATCGTTTTGGGCGGAGATGGAACCATTTTAGCCGCTGCTCGCTATTTAGCTCAGGAAGACATTCCGATTTTAGCGGTGAATGTCGGCGGCCATCTGGGATTTTTAACGGAACCTTTGGAGATTTTTCAAGATACGGAGACGGTCTGGGAGCGTTTACAATCCGATCGCTATGCGGTACAACAACGGATGATGTTAATGGCCAGAATCTATGAAGGGGATAAAAGAAATCCGCAGCCAGTGAGCGAGGCATTTTATGCCCTAAACGAGATGTGTGTGAAACCCGCTAGTATCGATAGGATGCCCACCTCAATCCTCGAAATCGAAGTGGACGGGGAGGTAGTAGATCAGTACCAAGGGGACGGCCTATTAGTGGCTACTCCCACGGGTTCCACCTGTTACACCGCTTCCGCTAATGGCCCGATTATACACCCCGGCATGGAAGCGATCGCTGTCACCCCGATTTGTCCCTTGAGTCTCTCCAGTCGGCCGATTGTCATTCCCCCGGCATCTCTGGTCAGTATTTGGCCCCTAGGAGACTACGAGTTAAATACTAAACTCTGGATGGATGGTGCTTTAGCCACTTCCATTTGGCCTGGGCAATGGGTGGGAGTTACCAAGGCCGAAAAATTCGCCCAATTTATTATCCTGCGGGAAAGCTATTCTTTTTATCAGACTCTACAGGAAAAATTGCAATGGGCTGGGGCGAGAATTCCTTATGATGGCAATGGTCGGTTGGGTTGAATAACCCATCCTACAAATAATTGTGCCTCCCTACTTAGGTTTTGCTGAAAAAGTTTGTTGGTGGGGTTAGGAGTCGGTCGTCAGTAGGGCTGTTTCAAAGTCGGCTGAAAATTAGGAAGGGTAGGGAGTGTGGGGGGTGTAGGGAGAGGGGGGGGAGGCTTTTTTTTAATAATAATGATTTTCTCTGAGAAAAAACTCCCTCCTGCCTTCTGCCCTCTGCCTTCTGCCTCTCTAACTTCTTGGGGAAACCCCAAGTAGAGCAACTGCCGTGTTGCTTAGTCTATTTGACGACTTAGGGCCACAGAAAACCTCAACCTCAGGGTAGCGGGTTGAGGTTTTCTGTCTTACTCCACTCGATTAAAGCGCTAGTCAATCCTTCTAGGGTATATTCTCGCGCCTCGAGATCAACACGACCAAATAACTCTTGACAGGTTTTTGAAGTTTGCGGACCGATAGAAGCCAGACAAACTTTTTCTAATAGGGAATTAACCGATAATTCCGTCGTTTCTTGCAGCAATAACCGATAAAAATTCTGGACGGTTTTGGAACTAGCAAAGGTGACTATATCGACTTTTTCATCTCGAAAGGCTTCCCAGATGCGACTATCCATGCGTGCGGGACATCCGGAATCATAGGCGGCCACTTCCGTCACCTGACCAGCTTTGGCCGTTAATTCCTTCACTAACACCTCTCTCCCTCCCGTTTCCACGCGAGGAAAAAGGAATTTTTGCCCCCTAATCGGGTCGGGAAACTCGTTTACCAAAGCATCAGCGACAAAATCCCCTGGGATAAAATCCGCTTTTAATCCCCGCGAGTGTAAAACTTGGCTGGTTTTTTTGCCCACCACGGCGATTTTTACGGTCGCTAAAGCCCTAGCATCTTTTCCCCAAAATGTCAAGCGCTCAAAGAAAAAATTAACAGCATTGGCAGAAGTTAAAATCAGCCAATCAAACTCTTTTAACTGACTGATGGCATCGTCTAAACCTTGCCAACGGTCGGGGGGACGAATCTCTAAAGCGGGCATTTCCAGGACTTCTGCGCCTTGATTTTGCAAAATTTCGCTAAATTGACTCGTTTGCTCGGCGGCACGAGTAATAACAATAGTTTTACCTCCTAGGGGTGGGGGAGAGGACATAATCGCCAGATCCACAACTTGACCAATGACCATAATAGAGGGTGAGAGGGACACCCCGGCGGTTTGAGCGAGAATATTTTCTAAAGTGCCGCGCCAAATTTGTTGATCCTTGCGTCCCGCCTGGCGGATAATAGCGATCAAGTCGTGAATATTTCGCCCATTTTGGCATAATTTCTCGATAATTTGCCCTAAAGACTGACCAGCCATCAATAGCACCAGCGTATCAATTTTCGCTAAAGCTGACCAATCGAGAGACTCAGGATCGTGAGCGCTCAAGACCGCAAAACAGCGACTAATATCCTTTTCGGTCAGGGGAATTCCAGCCAATAAAGGAGCGGCCAAAGCGGAGGAAATACCGGTTATCAATTCAAAATCACAGCCAGCCTGCTTTAAGGCTAACATTTCAGGATATACTCGCCCAAAAACCCCCGGATCACCACTTTTAAGCCGAATAACTCGTTTTCCCTCTTGACAATAATTAACCAGTATCCGATTAATCTGATGTTGCTCGGCCCCGGGTTGTCCCCCCCGTTTGCCCACATCGACTAAAACACAGGTTTTCGGCACGAGGGAGAAGATTTGACTATCCACTAGGGCATCATACAGCAAAACCTCGGCCGTGGCTAAAATTGCTCGCGCTTGCAGGGTGAGAAAACTGCTCTGACCGATTCCCGCACCGAGAAGATAAACTTTACCCCGGGGATGGACGACTGCTGACATAATCGCAAATTTGGGTTTAATCTTTAATCTAGCACTTGGAGAAGATGCAAATTACTAACGCAACAAGGGCAGCAGTAAAGTGACAAAATAATATACTAGGGGAGCGGTGAAGACATAACTATCAGTGCGATCAAGTATACCACCGTGACCGGGGATTAACTGCCCGGAATCCTTGACCCCGGCATCGCGTTTCATCATCGATTCGGTCAAATCGCCCAATAAACTGACAATACCAATTAATAAGCCCAAAATTAAGCCCGTCAGCTGCCAATAGGGCCAATCTAAATACCAAGCGCCCAAATCGGCCACCGCTATACTGCCTAAAATGCCAAAAAAGGAACCTTCCACGGTTTTTTTGGGACTAATCAGCGATAAAATAGTTTTCCCTAACCATTTTCCCATGATATAGGCTCCGATATCGGCGGCCCAAATGCAACCGAAAGCTAGAAAAGTTACCGTCAAAGCGGCCGGGAATAATTTCGGTTCCATCCACGATTCCGGCCAATATCCCATCAGGGGTAAGTTACTGGCCATAGCCACAGGACTACTTTCGGGAGAAAAACCGACCCGTAAACGAATCCAATAACTAGGTAAGTAACCACCGTAAAACAGACCAAGAATTGAGGTGGAAATGTCGGCAATTGTCGCCATTTTTGGCTGAAAGAGCAGATAAAAACAAATTAACGCCCCAGCCAGGGGAAACATGGCATCGGTGAGGGGGGCCGCCATAGTTGCCGTCAGCAGTAATAATTGCGAAACTACGAGAGTGGTTTTAGCGGCCGGTTCAATGCCTTTAGCGCGAACTAAGCGAAAATACTCTAATTGTCCCAAAAAGACGATAACACCGATGCCGAGGGTGAAATACCAACCCCCAACGATAATAATTCCCAGTGCGAAGGCAATAGCAAAAATAGCGCTGACAATGCGTGGCCAAGGCATGGTTAATCCAGAGAAGTTAGGCGGCATTGTCATAATTATATAGATTAAGAAAACTTTATGGAAGGTTATCCCCAATTAAAGTTTATCGCCACTCAGGATAAACATGGGATCAACGGCGGCAAAAACTTGCTGAATACCCCTAGTTTCTAGGCGATTTACTGCCGCTTGGACAATCTCGATATTACGCGCCTGTAAATTAGAAAAGCCTTCGGAAAATTGATAGAGGGTTTCTAAATTATTGGCCGTAGCCACGATGCGGCCATTGGGTTTCAGGTATTGCCACACTTCTTGCAGGACCGATTTAATCGGTTTGCCGCCCTCGATACAGACGCGATCGGGCGCTAGGGATATATTGGGCAGACAATCGGGGGCACTGCCTTCAAAAACCGTAACATTTTTTACCCCAAAGCGATCGCAATTACGGCGGATTAAACTCGCCACTTCTTCATCCCTTTCAATGGCAATAATCGGACTATTGGGACATAATAAGCCAATTTCAACGGGAATAGTGCCAGTTCCTGCCCCGACATCCCAGAAAACCCCCCCATCGCCTAACCTCAAAGCAGAAATCATCAATAATCTCACCTCGCGTTTACTCAAGGGAATCCCGGGCAAACGTTCAAACAATTCATCGGGAATACCGGGGGTTTTATATAACCAAGTCATGGGGGATCAATTATTGAGAAGCTTCACTACCAAGCATTATTATACAAATTTGTCAAGTTTTCTTGATCAGTTAAATGGGTACTTTTCTCAGGATAAAACCCTGATTATAGCTCTAAAAAGCTATTGTTTGTCATTAGACCTTCTAGAGAAATCGGAACTTGTTATCTAAAAATAAAGTAAAACAGTCAGAAAAACCATGATTTACGACGGGAAAATGGGGAAATGGGGCAATTCAACTAAAACCCCAAAACCCTAACACCCCAACGCCTAACACCCCGGAATCCCTTGATGTTGTTTATGTTAAAAGAGAACGCTTTTGTGGAGTAGATCCTGAAACATTTAAGGATATGGTCAAAGTTCTGGCCGCCGAAAAAGTTCTGCCCAAAAAATCTGGAAGACCAAGTAAATTGAGTCTAGAAGACCAAATCTTGATGACATTTTATTGCCCACACAACCTTGAGTACTACTACCGACATAACTAAAAACCGATGAACCAATTAAACCTAGAAGTTGCGGGAAAAAAAGAACGTTTAGACGCTTGGATGGGGTCACAATTGCCCGATTTATCGAGATCGAGGCTGCAAAAACTGATAGAACAGGGATATATACAGTTAAATGGTCAAATTTGCACCAATAAAAATACGAAAGTTGCTCAAGGCGATCGCTTAAAGATTACCATTCCCGACAGTCAACCCCTGCAATTAACCGCCGAGGCGATCAAGCTTGATATTCTTTACGAAGACGACTATCTGATTATTATCAATAAACCTGCTGATTTAGTGGTTCATCCGGCCCCCGGCCACGAATCGGGAACCTTGGTCAACGCTCTCCTATATCACTGCCCAAATTTAGCCGGAATTGGTGGAATTCAACGCCCTGGTATAGTTCACCGCTTAGATAAGGATACCACGGGCGCGATCGTTATTGCCAAAACCGACCAGGCCCATCAACACCTACAGGCACAATTAAAAACCAAAACTGCACGCCGGGAATACATGGCCCTTGTCCACGGTGTCCCTAAAAGCGAAACAGGTACAATTGATCTGCCGATCGGTCGTCACCGCAGCGATCGCCAAAAGATGGCTATTATTGCCGTGGAAAAAGGAGGTAGAAATGCCGTCACCCACTGGCAAGTCAAGGAAAGACTAGGCAACTACACCTTAATGGAATTTCGCCTAGAAACTGGCAGAACTCATCAAATCCGCGTTCATAGCAGCCATATCGGTCATCCGATTCTTGGGGATCCCCTCTATAGTTCCGGTGGTTCCATCGGAATTAATCTACCCGGACAATTACTCCACGCCTATCGTTTAATCTTAATACATCCGGTCACGGGAGAGAGCCTAGAAGCGATCGCCCCCTTACCCGCTATTTTCCCGAAAGTTTTAGCTATTTTACGGCAGAGAAACCCCTAGCGCACAAATTGCGGCATAATCTCCGCTGCTGTCCATAGTCCGTAGATACCGCGACGATGCAGGGAAACCCCCGCTTTCAGATAACCGAAAGCCGGCCCGCAGACATTAGCCGCCATACTGGTTTCATCACCTAAAGTGAAGGTATGGGTGGAAATTTTGCCTTCAAAAGTCCGCCCCGTGACTTTAACATTGGTACTTAAAGGCTTTTTCGGGTTGCGCGTATCCACCACACCCCCGACGGAAACCTGATCGCGTCCACAAATTCCGGCCAATTCCAGCATAATATCGTCCGCGTGTTCCATATTTTCGAGGCTGAGAATGCCATTGGTTTTATTTAACAGCATTTCCACTTCTGCGTCACTCATCTGGTGGGCTGTTTCTGGGTCGTAACCGGGTAAATGGGCGATATCTTCGCGAATAGTGGCACGATAAGCCTCCCAGTTGGCAATTCCCACGCCAAAGGTAATTTTAACGCTATGAATCTCTGCATAACTCTGAGCAGCTAGGGCGGCAGCCGCAGTTAACAGTCCGGGGGTAGCACCGCAGCCGGTCATGTAGGTGATGCCGGCGGCTTCTAGGTCTGCTTGTAGTGCTAAGATTTGTGCCATGGCGCTGGTACGTTTGAGAGCATCGACTAAAACTCCGCGCCAACCTAAGCGAATGAAAGTTTTAGCGATATCGGCCATGAAATTGTTAGGTAAATTCGGTAAGGCGAGGAAATAGCCTTCTACGTCGGCAGTTTTGATTAATTCCTCGATACTGTTCTCGCTGAGACTGCCGTAATTTTCCAGATAACCGATCGAACCCCGGTCATGATAAATTTTGTTACAGGTATTGACATCTAGACCGTCTTTGTGGTAAGCAAAACCAGCTTTATCGGCGGCGGCAGTCCAGAGCATTTCCTGTTTGGGGGCGAGAATTCTAGCGGCAGCCTGTCCCAAACCACCAAAACCTAAAACACCGATCCGAAGGCGATCGCTGGCTATTTGTTTATTCATATTTGTTTTGATTCCTATAGACAAAATTCTATGATCTCGGCGGTCGTGGTTCGCCGTTGCATCTCCTTTATTTTCAATTTATCGCTTCAGGTCGTCTTTTTTGTGTAGTTTTGTTAAATTATGCCTACTAGGTTAAGGTTCGCCCTTGACGATGAAGAAAAGTTACGGGAAACTTACAAAAAATGAAAGTGGTTAGGTGACGTAATATAAAGTTTTGCTAAAATTTTAACCAGATTGCTACGATTAGCAAACTATCGTAAATTAAAACGATAGGGAGCTTTGCAAACCCCAGATCACGCCGAGAAGAGCTATGAGCATGGAAAGCCTAGAGTTTATCATCTATCCCGATGGTCGCGTTATGGAAAAGGTGACAGGCATAGTCGGTTCATCTTGTCAAGAGGTGACGGCGGCGATCGAGGCACAACTCGGGCAGCTGATGTCTCAAGAGAAAACCTCGGATTATTACCATCAAACCGTCAGCCAGTCAGAGAAAGTCAGCAACGCAGCCACTTTTAGCGACTGGTAATTTTTCATTTTTCCCAATCCCTTTATTTAAGCCACTGAAAAGCCATGTCACACTTTAGCAATATCAAAACCAAAATCCGCGATCTATCCTACCTAAAAGCCGCCCTGAGCGATATGGGGATGGAATGGAAAGAGGGTTCCCACCCCGTCAAGGGTTATCAAGGTCAAACTTTAACCGCAGAGGTGGTAATCGAGCAAGATAACAATTACGATATCGGTTTTCGCTGGAATGGTAACGAGTACGAGTTAGTTGCCGATTTGCAATACTGGCAACAACCCCTAACCGTAGAAGGATTTTTAAGAAAAGTAAATCAAGGTTATGCCTACCAGACCATTCTGGCAGAAACTGCTAAACAGGGTTTTCAGGTGGCAGCACAGGAAAAAAATACTGATGGTTCCATTCGTCTAGTGGTACAACGTTGGAGTGCCTAATGGCTGATTTTTCTCCCGAACGCTCTGGTTTTGAACCAGAGTTAGGGGGATTCCTAAGAGATTCCCCTGATCGCAGCGGTTTTGAACCCGAATTGGGCGGTTTACTGCGCCAGAAAGCGGTTTACGTCGATGAGGTCACTTGTATCGGTTGTAAACACTGCGCCCACGTTGCCCCCAATACCTTTTTTATTGAAGGCGAATACGGTCGCTCTCGCGTCTATAATCAGGACGGTGACGAAGAAGAAATTATTCAAGAAGCGATCGAGACTTGTCCGGTTAACTGTATTCACTGGGTTAATTATAATAATTTGCAATTCCTTGAGGAAGAACGCAAACATCAAGTGATTAAACAGTTAGGTTTTCCTCAGATTCACAAGAAATTTAGCCCCGCAGATTTAGACATTTAGGGTGGATAGGTGCAGCCTCATCCACCTATTATTTCCTAGAAGTCAAGTTTGTTAAGTAAAGAGCCGCTATGTACGTTTTAATTGGTGGGGCGGGAATGGTGGGGCTAGGTTTAGCCCAACAACTTTTAGACTTGGGACACACCGTCGCCATCGTTGATGTGGATCCTTTAGCTTGTCGGTTTGCCCGGGAAAAAATTGGTGTCATGGCCTTTGAGGGGAGTGCTGTCAGCACGAAAGTTCTGCTAGAGGCGGGGATTCGACAAGCTAAGGCGGTTGTTGCCGCCCTGAGAGACGATGCGATGAATCTAGCCCTAGTCACCCTGTCTAGAAGTTATGGCATTTCCCATATTGTGGTGAGAATGTGCGATCGCGAATTTCTCGAAGCCTATCGTCTTGCTGGAGCTAGTCACATCATCAGCACGATTGATTTAGCCGTTGCCACCATGGCCAATGCGATCGAATACCCCGAAGTAGAATCGATGATGCACTTTGAACAGGGACAAGTGGAGGTGCTAAAGCTGCCGGTCCCCAGGGATTGTTATGTAGCTGGGCGTACCGTTGCCCAAATCGCTCAAGATGCCAACTTTCCGACCGGTTCGTTGATTATTGGCTATCAGTGTCACGCTTCTGCCAGTTTAGAGATTCCCAACGGCAATACCGTCCTAGAAGCAGGCTCAACTATTCTGGTGGTCACTCGTCCGGAATTCGTCAAACCGATGATCGATTACCTCGGCATTCAAACTAATCATCGTCCAAGGATAGAAGTTTCTCATCCAAACCTTTAACGTAGGATTGTACTAAATCTTCTGGTACAATGCGTTTGCGAAGTGCATCCCCCAGAGCGGCTTTCTCGGCCAGGAACAATCGTCGTCGAATTGCATCTAACTGACCGTAGTTAGGCTCCATTTGCCCCGATCGAGACTGATTATAAGCATCCCGCAGCAGCCGTTCCGATACCGCCACTTTTGCCTGATAAGATGCCCACAGTTCTTCGTACACTGCTTTCGGTAAAACGCCGGATTTCAGTAAATTGGCTAACTCATCTTGTGCCGCTTTCGACGCAATCAACTGCAGCTGCAACTGGCCAATCTCCCGTGTTACTGCCGAAACCTGACTAATATAGAGCTTTTTAATTAGCCAAGGTAAGGCTAATCCTTGGATAACCAGAGAAAATAACACAGCCCCAAAGACTAGCTCGATGATCAATTCCCGCCCTGTTAGAGCCAAAGGAATGGCAACCGCTAGGGCCATGGAGAGGGAACCCTTGATGTTGCCCAAAATCAGAATATGTTGCCAGCGCCAGGGGATCGGTCGATCGATCCAGCGAAGTACCCATAGTAAAGAATACACTGACAGAATACGCCCCAATTGATAAGCCAAAATGACCAGCACAATCGATGGCAAGGTTTGCCATAGGGTCAAGGGGTTGATTTCAATGCCAATAAGCAGAAAAATAAAGGTATTGACTATAAAACCGGCATATTCCCAAAAACTGATCAGGGTAATGCGATCGGATGCAGAGGCGCTGCGAGGCAGCCCCAAGTTACCAAAGACGAGTCCGGCAATAACTACCGCCACCGCTCCCGATACACCCAAAAACTGCCCAAGTTGAAAAGCTCCCAAGGCAAGCGCAACCGTAAGAAGCAGGCTACTCAGAGGATCCCGTAAGCGCACATAGATAGGCAGACACAGGTAGCCTAGGACAGCGCCCACTAATCCCCCACCCAGAGCAACGATCAACACTTCCTTGATGACTTGTGTAGTGCTGATGGTTCCAGTCGCGTAAATCACCAAGAGCAAATTAAAGGTGACGAGTGCGGCTGCATCATTAAATAGTGTTTCCCCTTCCACAATAGTCGAGAGCCTAGAGGGAACCCGAATTTCCTTAAAGACGGCAATCATCGAGACAGTATCGGTGTTTGCTAGAATCACTCCCACCAGTAAGGCGGGAATCCAATCTAGCCCTAGGCCAAATTTTACCAAAACTGCAATAATCGCCGCAGAAAAAACCGAGCCGGGACCTGCGAGCAGTGCGATCGGTTTAAAGGTGCTGCGAAGACGGCTGATATCGGTATTAATCGCCGCTTCAAAAATCAGAATCGGCAGAAAAAGGTTAAGCACTAAAAACGGATCTAACCCAATACGACGAGATAAAAGATCGGTAATCGGTAATCCTGCTAAGACTAAACCTGCCACATAGGAAATGCGTAATCGCTGGGTTACTAGGGCCACGGCAGTGGCAATCAGTAGCAGCAGGATCAAGACAAGAACCAGTTCAGGAATGTCTCCCACCGTTTGGCTGTTCACAGCAGAATTGCTATCGAAGGATTTTTGTTGTGCTGCCCAGGCTACTAATAATTCTCCCCTCATAAGACGATTTTACCGAGAATATAAGAACTTGACTATTTTTATAATATAAGGGAGGTTATGGCAGTTACAGCCTTTCTCAGATAGATGAGGTTAGTTATTGTTGCTAAGTAGGTAGGCACAATTATTTGTAGGATGGGTTAGCGGTAGCGTAACCCATGCGGGCGTTGGGTTTCATGCTTCAACCCAACCTACGTTCATTTTATTTTTAATTCCACCCAGCTACTTAAAATACTTGATGAGTAAGGATTAATTTGTACTTCATCTCTAGGAGAAAGAATGAGAAATTTTCTATTTACCCGGTGATTGCTGTGGGGAGGGGAAAGTTAGAGGCAATCGGGGCAAAATGATAAGTATTTTATATACAAACACCTTCAATACTTAAAAATATTTAAATTTACAATTGGTAATATTTATTTTTACTTAAGAATTTATTGAGAATAATTTCTATTTATTTACGAGATAGCAATACTTCCAGCGATTCTGGTATAATTTTGCATTATGCTATGGTGGGTTTTTCTGTTCTTTTTTGGACTTTTTAAGGTCTAGCTTGCCTTGAAACCATTGCTAAATCTAGACTTTCCCTTTTAGCCAAACCAAACACTTTCGCCAATTATCCCTTTTTTCCCTAACAACGTTGATCTAATTTTTGTGTAGTTTTGTTGCAAAGTCAAAATTTTTTTGACAAAATGCCTAAATTGTGGTAAGGACGAAATGACGGGATTTAGCATCATCTCTGGTTCCAGTGTTTCCTAAAACCAGAGACTTCCTGCCTCACCCTTAAGATAACTGCTAGAGTTGTTTTTTCTTGGATTTGAATTGATAAAAATAAATGTATTTGGTGTTGTCTGTGGAGATTTTTTGGGCAATATAAGTCTATCTCTTCTTTATTACAAGGTTTTATCTTGATCGGGAAAAGAAGTCAAGCTGGAAACCAATTCAACGGAGGGGGTGCGAAAAGCTGGTGGAGGAAGGAAAAAAAATAACAGATACAGACCCAAGTTTGATGGAAGATTTAGACGCTCTTATAGAGCCAGTAACTCGGGGAGGTTGACAAGAATAACTGGCAGGGTGCTGGGGCGATTAGGATGATTAAATAAGACAAAAACTGTTATATTGTAGGGAAAATAATCGGTAAAAAAGACGGGATTGGAGACTATGGACACAGCGATCGCATTAAGTTGGACATTGGGAATTATCTTGGGGTTGATGACCCTTTTGTTTATCTTACGGATTGTGCTGACTTGGAATCCACAGGTAGATTTAAATAGCTTTCCCTTTAATATTATTGCCTGGCCGACGGAACCTTTTTTAATCCCCGTGCGTCAACTGATTCCCCCCTTGGGAGGAGTTGATATTTCTCCGATTATCTGGGTGGGAATTTGTACGCTGCTGCGAGAAATCCTTCTGGGTCAACAGGGTTTAATTACCATGGCCTTAAAATAATTGGCTCTCTTGGATATTGGGTGAAAAATGTTGACAATGTTGCACTATGGGCGCAGGCAGTTCGATCAACTCACTGACCACGTTGCGCCCCTACATTGCAGCCGGTGTGATTGGTATATGCCCTTTCTTCGATAAGATTTACTCATCACCATAACCTCAAGAGAGCCAAATAATTAGAGAAAAAGTCTTTGATTCACGCGACTAAAATATGCTGACATAATTTATGTTCTAACTCTCGTTCCTGTTTTTCTAGGGTAATAATCGCCTGTTTGATAATACTTTTAACATCCATACCCTGGTCGGATTGTTTTAACCATTGTTGTGCGGTGTTACCTTCACGGAGGATTTTTTGTAGGGGAGAGAGGAAACAACTAAAACCCCTTTCTTTAGCGATCGGATAAACTTGAACATAGAGGTCTTTAATCCAATCCCTAGCTAAGATTTCCCGGCCATCGTACCAATGTCTCAGGGTGGCATCAAGACTAAAACGTGCGGCAGCCTGTTCGTTTTCTTGGGTTAAAGTTAATAAATCCTCGCCGCGATTGCTGCTGGGTAATTGACTTAAAATTAAGGGGTCTAATTGGGGATTCTGTAAAAGTTGAGTTAAACGGGCCTCTAAAAAAGCCATAACTGCTAATAAACTAATAGGATGAGCAATCAGGTCACAAATTCGCAATTCTAGACGATTGAGATTATAGGGACGATTGCTACCGTTAGGACGTACTGACACCCAGAGATGACGAACATTCTGCATCGTACCGAGTTTTAATTGTTCCTCGGTCCAAGTGACAAAATGTTTATGACTTTCAAAGAGGGGAACATAAGCGGGAGTTTGGGGGAAAACCTGCCAACGACGGGAATGGGAACCGGTGATTTTCCCATCGAGAAAAGGAGAGGAAGCGCTTAAAGCCAAGTATAAAGGAGCTTCTAGGCGAATTAAGCGACAGGCACGCATTAAATCCTCATAATCGCTAATACCAACGTTAATATGAATACTGGCCGTGACTACATTAGTGCCGTAGGTCTGTTCGATATAGTCATGATAGGGATTGTGGGGGTCACTGCGATAAAAATATTGACTATCGCCCAAGGAAAGGGTACTGCCAGGGATGAGGGTATAATCACCTAAACGACGCAAATATTGCCGTAGAGCCAGACGAGGTTTTAAAGTAGCGCATAAAAGACGGTCATAGTTAGTCATGGGAGCCGTAGTATATTCTACGTTACGACTATCTGGTTCCAGGACAAAACCATCTAAATCCTTGACAATGCGATCGGATAAACCGATAACTTCTCCGGCTGCTGTTCCGGTGTACATTTCCACTTCAAAACCTTTACTTAGGAGCATCGTCAATCCACCCTGCTGTGTCTATTTTGTAGTGTGACATTATTTGGACTGTAAATGACGTTCGATCAGTAGAATCGCCACTATATCATCAATGGGGCGATCAGGAAGACGCATACCTTGGGGGATGAGTTTCTGTAATCCTTTGGGGGGGAACATCAGCCAATAGCGATCGCGAGCTTCTAGGGTACTATTGCGTTCATCTACTAGAGTAATCGGGACGGTGACACGAGCGGCAATTTTTTCGCGCCAACTTTTTGAGGTGGTTTGATTCCCCATCACCAATAATTCGATCGGATACTGTTGACAGAGACTGGCTAAACGCTCGATCGCTTGTGACGATGCTATCACCTCATGGGTATAAATTTTCCCTGTCGATGACCTGACCGCGATCCCACATTTATCCTTACCCGGATCAAAACCGAGAATACACATAGTTTTTATCTCCTGCAGCAGTGGTCGGTTTTATTAAATCATTAAAATTAGGGGGTCGGGTGTTGGGGATTTCAGTTATCAGTGATCAGATTGCAGTTTTAAGTGGATAGTGTGAGGTGAAAACTACTGATTACTGTTTACTGTTTACTGCTCACTGATAACAGCAGCCAGGGAACTGGAAAATTTATTGGTTCAATTATACTATGACTCTTGCCGATACAGTCACTACCATAATATTATGGTAGGGGCGCATAGCGTGCGCCCAAAATGTAATATAGATATTTTGACCAAATTGAGATGCAGCCACGGAAACAAACTAGACCTGAAGAGGTAGAAATGTATGAAAGCTGAAGATTTTGACCGCAAATTTGATGATGGAGAAAATATCATCGAATATTTGGATTTAACTAAAATTAAACGTTCTAATTCCGAGGAACAAACAATTGCCTTTGAGTTTCCCTCATGGATGGTAGAGGCTCTTGAGCAAGAAAGTCAGTGTCGTGATTTACCGTTACAAGCTATTGTCAAAGACTGGATTGAGGAAAAATTAGCTAGTTCTAATTCTCTGCAAACAATCCATTGAATGGGTAAGATGCGATCGCTTTTTCAGATGATCAAATGGAAACTACTGTCCAACAAATTTATACCTAAGTAGTTTGTACCTTGACACTAATGGCTTTTTAGTCGCGCTTAGAAATTAGTCGGAATGGAAACTTTCTAGCCATAAACCTTGACATTGGCAAAAATTCATGTTATGATGCCTCCCTATATCTAATTTGTCTTAGAATTTCTATGCAAGGCATTACCACCAAAATACTAGATGTAGCCAACTATAATTTGTCTAAATATTTATCAAAAAGCCAAAATCTATTTGTTCCTAGAAGGATAAGAGACTCAGTATCGAGTCAATGGGAAAATAATTACAAGTCTTTAAAAATTAGTGCTATAGAGAAACAATATCCACAGAAATACCAGACCAATTTTTTAAATTATCACCCCGATCAATTGGAAGTAGTTAAAGAAAACTACTATAGTATAAAATACAGTGACAAACTACCTCTAGAGAAGACTATCACAGTCAAAGATGTCCTTTATGTTCCTAGATATCAAGCTTTCTATGATTTAAGAGATGGCTCAAGAATTAACACATCCAAAATGCCATCGATTCCAAAATCTGAGCAAGATTCTCAGGAATTTAAATCTTTATACCATCAATCTATTGATACTACTAAAATCAAAAAGATTGATCAGAAATTTATGTATGGAGAACATCTGAAACTACACTATGGACATTTTCTTTGTGAAACAATTTGTCGTCTTTGGTACTTAGAACAAGCTGAAAAATTAGGAATTTTGGTAATCGGACAATCTCATAAGGCTAAGTCTATCAGTGACCTAAAGCTAAAGGTCTCTAGGAATTTCGTTGACGAATTTATGACTGCTCTTGACTTAGACTCCGAGCAATTCTTAGAGTTAACTAGACCTGTGATACTAGGAGAGGTGGTTTTTCCTTATCCTTCTCTGAGTATTCACAGAAGAGAGGTTTTTACCTGTCATAAACTTGTTCCCGAGTTAGTAGCCCAAAAGCTCTTACCCGATAAAGTCATGCAAACTGATCAACCGCTTTACTTTTCTCGATCTAAGCTAAAAAAAGCCAACCGACAAATTCTAGGGGAAGAGCAACTAGAACATATATTAAGAGAACGCGGCTTTGCTATTATTTATCCAGAAAATTTGACTCTACAGGAACAGATATATTTAGTAAATAAGCATAAATATATTATCGGTACTTGGGGATCATCACTACATACAATTATCTTCAGCCTGTCTGACTCTAAAAACATTTTTTGTCTCAGCGACAAAGATAACTTATTGGCGACTTTTGCTCAGTTTGATGCTCTAAAATCAGTTAATTCAACCTATATTGCTGCTATTAAATCAGAAGGAGAAGATGATAACCACATCATGGGTCAGAAAGTCCTAGATGTAAATGCAGCATTATCGGGTTTGAAAGAGTCTAATTTACTTTAAAATAAACCGCTTTAACTTCTATTTTCCTGACTGACGAAATTGCTAAACAAGCACTAAGATTATTAATCTGGCAATTTATCGCCCTGATTATTATTGCTTTGATAGGGGCAAAAGTTATTTAATTAACATCACTTTTATCTAAGTTTACCGTTACCCGTTCCCTTAATCTTACTTTCAGATCGCAAATCAGCAACGTCTAGGGAGACTTGGTTGATAGCCAAGGGCTAAGAGATGACAGAGTTGGTGATATAGTAACTAAAGATCACATTTAAATCTAACCTTGCCATAGATGCACAAATCTCGAATCTGGCAACCCCAAAAATCTCCCGTCTCTAACATCAGTTTTAGCGATGAAATGAGGTAAGAATTTTGACCAAAATAATTAGCGATCGCATGGCCGTTTATCTGCTCATCGGTGGACTCCTGTTTAGAACAATCATCGCCCTGGGGCTTTATCCCGGTTACGATGAAGCCTATTATTACGTTTACAGCCATAATCTGGATTGGAGTTATTTCGATCATCCGCCAATAGTAGCGATTTCTACGGGGTTTGGGACTTGGATCACGGGATTAGTCAATCAATTTACCATTCGCTTCGGGACTCTCCTTCTCTATACGGGCAGCCTCTGCTTGCTATATCTGACGGCTTTAAAATTGTTCAGTCTGCCGGTCGCCAGAATGACTTTAGCGATCGCAACTCTCATCCCCATCTATGGGATCGTCTTCGGGATTCTCTCGCAGCCAGATAGTCCTTTAATCTTTTTTTGGTCATTAACAGTCTATTTAGCTGCCCAAGAATTCTGGCCAATTCGGGAAAAAAACTATCATCCTAGCTATCGTCTCGCTTATATTGGACTTGCCGTAGGATTGGCGGTTTTAAGTAAATATCACGGCTTTATTTTGGGCTTTGGTTTAGTTTTGTTTTGTCTGACCACTCCCCGCTATTGGCCTGTATTTAGATCGCCCTGGTTGGGATTAGGATTTATTCTTTTTTTGATAACTTTATTGCCAATTATCTACTGGAATATTAACCATGATTGGATTTCCTTTCGCTTTCATTTAGAAGACCGTTTTTCTGGAGAAGCCAAAACCTTTAATATTCTCGGTATTCTCTCGGTTATTGGCATTAGTATCGCCACGATGTTTCCTCCTTTCGGTCTGCCAATGTGGTGGGTGACATTTAAAAGCTTTGGCGAACAAATTCCTAATTTTATCTCTAAAAAAAGATTTTTTAATCGAGATGAAGAATCACTAAAAAAATGGTTAATTCTCTCGGTTTCTCTGCCTTTAATCTTGGGAATGCTTTATGTGGGTGCTTCCCATTATCTCGCCCCTAGTTGGATTTTACCGGGGTTCTGGTCCTGCACAATTTTATTAGGAGAAAAGGCCAATACTTGGCAGCAATCTTCTCGAATCTGGGTAAAAAGATGGTTATGGGGATCGGGAATTTTTATCGTTACTGTTTTATCTATAGCAATGCTTCACGTTACCCTTGGCACTTTCCAAAAACCTAGTCAATACGCAATTTTTGGGGGAATTATTGCCCCAGAACAGGATCCTTCTCGGGAAATTATCGATATCGAGCAACTGCGCCAAGGCTTTGCTAACTCTCCCGAATTATTAGCACTCTTAAAAGATTCTAGCTTCGTTTTTACCAATAGTTTTTATGTGACAGCATGGCTAGATATGGCCCTTTATCCTCTAGTTCCTATTCCCGTCACCTGTTTTAACAACGATCAAAGGGGTTATCAAATTTGGTTTAATCCTCAAAAATGGATCGGTAAAAATGGTTTATTAATTACTACGAATAGTTCTCTAGAAAGACCAGAAATAATCGATCGCTACCGTCCCTATTTCCAAGATATAATTAAAGTAGCTGTCATTCCGATCAAGCGCGGTGGTGTCGCCATCGAACAATTTCATGTTTACCAAGCTAAAGGACTAATTAAAATCTATCCTTAAAGCAGTTATCAGTTATAAGCGGTTAGGGGATAGATAAATTAGTTCATAAATACTCCTAACTCCTATCTCCTGAATTTTGTAAACTTTTTTACTTTTTACTTGATAAATATGTCCATTAATCGGGTGCGTATTGCTAGAGATAAAGGGGAATTTGTCCAGTCCTTAGTTAATTTTAATCAGGGAATTGGACCCTTTCAAACCTATGCTGATGTCATCGCTTTTGCGGCGGCTTTAGGGGTAAAATATCAAGAGAGAGTGGCGATAGAAAATGTAGCGAAGGAACCCTCACCTATTAACCTCGAAATTTTTATTTCTCGTGGCTACGATACCCTAATCAAATTATTGGCAGTCAATGAATTCCAAGACACGAAAATTCTTTCTCTCCATGGGGTGGATTCGGAAGCTTTGCGACTGACAATTTTCGAGGAATATGCCAACGCTGGTTTAGCAAGATTAGAACGAGAATTGCGGGGTGCGGTGGATTATACTGAAAGATTATTGTTAATTATCAGTCAAGAACGCTTTCGAGAAATTACCGCCAGCACGGAATTCGATTTAGGAAGATTTTTGTAGAAGAAATCCGGGTTCTTCGTTACTTGGTATGGTTCGATCGGGGGGCATAAATCGACTAAATCCTTATCTGGCAAGAGATTTAATTGATTAGTTCGCTCTAGATCAAAAAAAATTAACAAAAATCGCTAAAAATCCGGCTCATCCTAGTTGAGTATGTTATTGACAAATTTATAAAAACTCAATCCCTTTCTTGCCCAAGATTACAGAGCCTACAATCCAACAGGAAGGTTATCGAGAGCCAAAATGATTCTGTGAAAATTGTTTGAGGAAATTTGTCTTCGATCTTTAGCTGCTTCCCACTCCCCAACACCCAACCCCCAACACCCAACCCCTCACGGATCACAGAAAAAGCCTAGCTCAATCCGGAAATTTTGATTATGATCATTAAGTAATTGACCTGTATTTGCGATATAGATTCAAAGGAGAGAAACGGTGTCCACAGAAGTCATCGAAAAGCGTTCCACAGCGACAATCCGTAAACCAGCACCGCGTTATCGCGTTTTACTCCACAATGACGACTTTAACTCGATGGAGTATGTGGTTCAGAGTTTAATGCAAACGATCGCCGGTATGACGCAACCCCAAGCAGTCGATATCATGATGGAAGCGCACACGAATGGTACAGCCTTGGTGATTACCTGCATCCAAGAACACGCGGAATTTTACTGTGAAACCTTGAAAAATAAAGGTTTAACCAGCAGCATCGAACCCGATGAATAAAAGATTGCGGGTAATTGCCACTTACCCAGTCCCCCTGCGACTGGGAATTTTTATTTTGCTCCTACTTTTTCTCTGGTTGCCGATCGCACTTCCCCTCTATCACTTTTTTGCCACTAATGCTAATCTGGTCTCAATTTTGACCCTTTCTGTTCTCTATCTGGAATTTTTGGGGTTATCCCATTGGTGGGGACGGACAATTTATGGCGATGAGGGATTAGCCGATTATGGGTTGATTTGGCGAAGAAAAACGCTAATCGAGTTAATTAACGGGTTAGCGGTCGGTTTATTTTTCACTTTCTCGCTTTTTCTGTCCCAAGCGTTCCTAGGTTGGTTAAATTTCTTACCCGCAAATCCCCAGATCAGCAAAATCATCCTGGAGGGGTTTTTAGTCGCTTTAGCGGTAGGTTTTGCCGAAGAATTACTATTTCGGGGCTGGTTACTGCGAGAATTAGAAAAGGATTATCGTCCCGCTATCGCTCTAGTGATTAGTGCCTTAATTTTCGCTCTTACCCACTTTATTAAACCTTTAGCCGAAATTATCCGCACTTTTCCCCAATTTCCTGCCTTAGTCTTGCTAGGATTGATTCTCGGTTGGGCAAAACGCGCCTGTGGTGGTAATTTGGGTAAAAGTATCGGTCTGCACGCGGGTTTAATCTGGGCATACTATATATTAAATGTGGGTCAGTTAATTAAATACACTGGTACTGTTCCCGATTGGTTAACTGGTATCGATAAAAATCCTTTAGCGGGAGTGATGGGTTTACTTTTCCTGACAATTCTCGCTATCTGGATCAGAAAAAAAGCAGTTTTGAGTGAACGATAGGGGATTAAATCAATTACCATAAAGGGGAAATTGCCCATGAGAGTTATAGCCGATGAATCGATTATTATCTTTTCTAGAATATCGCTCGCGTTTGCGTAATATCCTATCTTTTTGTTTCTCTCTTATCGTCATGCTGTTGATCGGTGTAGGCAAAGTCACAGCACAAGATTTAAATAAAATTCCACTCTGGATTTAGTTGCTAATCTCTGGATGTTAATAGCTGGCTCTTTAGTATTCTTTCTGAATGGGGGTTTTGCCATGCTGGAAACGGGTTTTTGTCGTACTAATAACGCCACTAATGTCTTAGCTAAAAACCTAATTGTCTTCTGTGTTTCTGCCTTAGCTTATTGGATGTTTGGTTTCGGTTTAATAATGAATTTGATGTGTTACAGCCGATTGTTAATTTGTTTTTTTATCAGAATTGGTAGCCGCCTAATACCAAATTTCTAAATCCATGACAGACATCCACGCTCGAATGCTTGCCAAGCCTGCATTCGTTGTGACGCGAATAAAGAAAAATGGTATAACGCACCCTACCAGACCAGGCAATCGCACTATTAGTCAATGGTCATCAACGAAAGCCAAACAAGTTTTAAAATCATTAAAAAGCATAGGTTGGAAAATTAAACGACAGACAAGCTCTCATAAAATTTTAGAAAGGTCTGGCTGCAATGATGTCGTTTTTGCTTTCCACGATGGCGATGATAGCAATAATTGCTAAATTAACAGGATTAACTCCAGATGATCTCTAATTTTGGTTAACAAATGATCGTCCTTCAACCCCACCGATAAGTAAGATATAGGGTGCGATCTTCAGACCTCTTGCATAAATCCGAAAACAAACGATAGAAACAATAATGGGAGGGACTTTCAGTTAATTATTTATTAGTAGTTGATAATCTTCAAAAATGTTGCTGTACAAGGATCGACTTAAGATCAAATAATCCGTAGGTTGGGTTGAACGATAGTGAAACCCAAACAGATAGATGTAGATGATCAGATAGTCAAACCCAACAGATAGTATTAAGACATCCTGGGGATGATGTTGGGTTTCGTTCCTCAACCC
>SFCA01000083.1:0-3073 GCA_007095475.1 Microcystis aeruginosa Ma_QC_C_20070703_M131
TTCTGAATCGTAAGTTATAACTATTATAATCTCATTTCTCTTTGTGATCAGGTTCAAGATTTTCTCGTTTTTGACTGCTATAAGCATTAATACTCATTGCACAAGTGAGATGCTCCCCATACCAACGGCATTTATAGGCTCATTGTCGAGTGATTTCTCCCCAACTAACATCTGATATAGCTTGAGCTAGTTTCGGGTTTTTTACAGGGTGAGAGCATCTCAAACGCTATTGACAATTGGCCAATTTTGTCATCCGCGTGGGCATTTCAAGTGATACCACTCAATCAGAATAGTTACGAAATCGACCAAATGGGTCGATTTTTGCTTAACAATTGAGATGGCAAATTCTCCTCAAATATGCCTGAATCGTGGGCAAGCAACTCACATAAAGTTCATTTTGTCAAGGATTGTTAAGATGCGCTTACCTTGGGGTTTTTTACCAGGTCTTTTACCGCTAAATTCTCAACTACAATCGTTTGGTTTTCACGAACTAATTGAGTGGTTAGCTTATGTAAATGGTCTTTTCTGCCATCGGTGATTCGAGCCTGAATCTTAGCTACTTTGATTCTTGCTTTTTCCCGATTTTTTGACCCTTTCTGTGTTCGAGAATCAACAATTACCGTCGCCTCATAAACAAGTTGTAGACAACGCCAATCAGCACCAAAACCAAAAGCAGGTGGATTAAGCCGCCGCCAATGTTAATGGAGAATCCTAACAACCAGAGGATGAAAAGTATAACAACAGCAGTCCAAACGAGATCGAACATATTTCCCTCCTTGATTTAGAGAAAAGTAATGAAAATTCAGTCATCGATCCTTAATTGAGTATATCTTGAACCGTATCTTTTACGTCTTCTACTGCATTGCGAACTTGGCTTTCGACTTGTTTAGCTTTTCCAGCAACTTGATCTTGGCGGTTGCCAGTAGCTTTACCTATCGCTTCTTGAGCTTTGCCTTCAATGTTCTTTGTGACTGCTTTTGCCCGCCCTTTTAACTTCATCTGGTCTTTTATATCTTCTGCTGCGTTACGAGCCTGACTTTCGACTTGCTTGGCTTTTCCCATCATCTGATCTTTGGGATCGCCTGTCATGTTGCCAATCGCTTCTTGAGCTTTGCCTTCAATATTTTTCGTAACTGCCTTGGCTCGATTCATGCTTGCGATTTGAGTCTGCGATTGGGTGGGTAAAGTTGCAGCCCAACTATTTGTAGTTCCAAAATCAAAAGCTATAGTAATTGCCAGCATTATAGTTAAAATAATGGTGACAAAAAAGCGACGAATCTGTTGAAGTGACATCATTTTAACTCCAAAAAAGAATTTGATGAATCGATGATACATGGATGATGAACAACTACTGTCTAGACCCTTTCGAGAAAGATTTTTCTAGTCTTTGACGGCGTAAGTTTACCGAGGGAGAGATCTTCGACTTCTTTGAGAAGCTAGATATCTGGTAATATTGGGTTTATTTACGCCGCCTTGTCCTAGTGTTTCACCTGTCTCGAAAGAAACCATTTTTTGAGGAAGAGTTCCGATGAAAGCCTGGTTTCAATCATTTGTCTGAATGGCGGTTGCCGTGACAAATGACCTACTAATCAATAATTTTTTTGACTTCATCTTTCACATCTTCGATAGTGTGACGAACTTTTGCCTCTGCCTGTTTTTCCTTGCCCTCTGCTTGAGCTTTGGGATCGCCAGTCAGATCTCCTACTGCTTCTTGAACTTTACCTTCGATATTTTTGGCGGTTGCCTCGGCTCTATCTTTTAAGCTCATGATGCTCTCCTTATTGAATTTGTTGGATTTGAGAACTGCTTACCTAAGTTGAGCTAACAATTCTGCTTCTGGTATTACTGTAACGGGTGGTTGTTTGATTTACTGTATGAATTGATTGAGTCTGTATGAATTGCTTGAATACGACACAAAATGTAACGATACCGTTTCTGCAAGCATAGAAATTACGCATTGACAAAAAGGCTTAAATGTGGGTGGTCTAATTTTGTTAGTCTTAGATACAATTTCTCTCTCGACTCTTGACAAAACCCTCTCCGATTTGATTTCCTGACACAAGGGCATCACAACTGCTCAATGTAATCTTGCTATTTACACCCTATTTTTGCTCGGCGAACCTAAATATATAAGCTGTGTTCGTTTGGCTCAAATTCTGGGCAATTTATCTCATGACAGTGTCAATCGTTTCTTGTGGCGAGAGAACTATACACTCAAGGATTTGTTTGATGAAGTGGCTCCTCAAATCGAACTTGAAGGAGGAACAATCAGTACAGACGACATGGTAATTGACAAGCCTTATAGTCACCCAGCTAAAGCTGAGTTAATCGATTACTTTTACTGGTGGTAAACACAAAAAAGTAGTCAAAGGTATTAACGTAGTTACCTGATATTATACCGATTGTAAAGGAAGGTCAGTTCCCGTTAATTATCGAATCGTTAATAAACAGGAGGGTCAGACAAAACATGAATATTTCTTAGAAATGTTGGACGAAGTAAAAGCTTGGGGATTGAAACCAGAGACAGTCACAGGAGATAGTTGGTATGCTGCCAAAGAAACCATAAATACCCTTAAAGACAAGGGCTTTCGGGGTTTGTTTGCTCCTCATGTGAATCGGTTAGTCTCGGTTGAACTAGGAACTAAATAGGGTTAGCGGCAAAAAGTTTGTTGGTGGGGTTAGGAGTCGGTCGCCAGTCGTCAGTAGCCGGTCATTTCAGGCTTTGTTGCCCTCTTTTTTTGTACCAGTTTATGTACTAAAAAAAGGATAATGCAAGGTTTTTACTGTAACAGGCGGTTGCTTGATTTACTGTATGAATTGATTGAGTCTGTATGAATTGCTTGAATACGACACAAAATGTAACGGGCGATGCACTAGAACTACCTTTTTTATTAATAAATAGCGCCGCCCTTAACAGACGGTAAGGCCACTCTTTTTGTCTCTGCTGCTCTTATTGCCCACATTCCGCACCCTAAGTGTCACAACGTCTCAAAAGAGGAAGGAGCGTGAGTCAAAATACTTATCTAGAGGAGTGAGTTGGCGGCAAGCTGCCAGCAACTAAGCCGAAAATTTC
>SFCA01000084.1:0-22863 GCA_007095475.1 Microcystis aeruginosa Ma_QC_C_20070703_M131
CGAGAAAAAGAAAGAATTACCCAGTTTTAAGGCATTGGGTAAGAATGGACTGTGTCGCTTACTGTTTTATGAGACTAGGCTTCTTTATCAACTTTTGACAGACAATTTGGTAAAGTGATGTAGTCCCTAATACAAAAGTTTTACCCCTGCTGGGATAACGTCCACTGTCCGGGACGGGGGAAATCTTAAAAAAGATACGGGAAAAAAAGCTGTTCTTGAGGGCAATAGTCCAGAATGGCAGCTAGGACCAAGTAAAAAGGATAACCTTTGACTGTATAGCGTTTCTCAGAGGGATGAAGTATGACCTGATTCTCGGTTGATATTACTGCAACCTCTAGCCAAAAAATCAGCGCATAATTAACAAAAACTAGATTTTTCAAGGTAAAAACTATGTGTTTAGGCATACCGGGACAAATTACAGCTATTATTGATGAAAACCATCATCTCGCTCTCGTCGATGTGGGGGGTGTAAAAAGAGAAGTAAATATTACTTGCATTGTTGATGAAGACCATCCTGCTAATACTTGTGTAGGGGATTGGGTATTAGTTCATGTGGGTTTTGCCATGAATCGAATCGATGAAGATGAGGCGCAAGAAACCTTAAATTTATTAACACAATTAGGGGAATTAGAGGCAGAATTTAATCATAATTAATGTTCTTAAGTAGTCACATACTAAATTAATTATATTGTCTATCTTAAGAAATGTAAATTACGGCAATTATTACTGACGACCGACGACCGACTCCAGTATTAACTTTACTTTTGTCCAATCACTTATAGAGAGAAAGCTTGTTATGAAATACGTTGATGAATTTCGTGATCCAGTTAAAGCGTCGGGATTAATTCAACAAATTGAACAATTATCGATAATAATCTCTGAAAAGCGGGAAAAAGTTACTAAAATTATGGAGGTTTGTGGAGGTCATACCCACTCAATTTTTAGATACGGTATCGAGGCAATACTTCCGGAAACTATCGAATTAATTCATGGTCCTGGATGTCCCGTTTGTGTAATGCCGCGAGGTCGTTTAGATGATGCCATTTTTCTTGCACAAAAACCGAACGTAATTCTGACAACTTTTGGCGATACTATGCGTGTCCCCGGTTCCCATTTGAGTCTGCTGCAAGCACGAGCAAAAGGTGATGATATTCGCCTGGTTTATTCTCCCCGCGATGCCTTAAAAATTGCCAGAGAAAATCTCGATAAAGAAGTAATATTTTTAGCATTAGGTTTTGAAACAACCGTTCCTAGTACCGCTTTAACTGTTCTAGAAGCGCAAAGAGATGGCATCACTAATTTTAGTTTATTTTCTAATCATGTGGTGATTATTCCCGCGCTGAAAGCTTTGTTAGATAACCCAGATTTACAGTTAGACGGTTTTGTTGGTCCTGGTCATGTCAGCATGGTAATTGGCACAGAACCCTATCAAGTTATTGCCCAAGAATATCATAAACCTGTGGTAGTTTCTGGGTTTGAACCTTTGGATATTCTCCAATCAATTTGGATGGTATTAAAACAATTAGATGAGCAGAGATGTGAGATCGAAAATCAGTATGATCGAGTGGTACAAAATCAAGGAAATAGAGTCGCTTTATCGGCAATCAAGCAAGTTTTTGAACTGCGGGATCAGTTTGAATGGCGAGGTTTAGGGGAAATTGCTCAAGGAGGGTTAAAACTGCGAGATGAGTACAGTAATTTTGATGCGGAGAAAAAATTTACCCTACCCAATCAGCGTGTTAAAGATCACAAAGCTTGTCAGTGTGGCGAAATTCTTAAAGGTGTTTTAAAACCCTGGGAATGTCAAGTATTTGGTACTGCTTGTACTCCCGAACATCCCATCGGTACTTGTATGGTTTCTAGTGAAGGTGCTTGTGCCGCCTATTATAAGTATGGCAGACATCAGTAAATTTTTTTACTGATTAGTTTCCTTTCCTGCGAGGAAACGCTAGAATTTTCACTGGAAAAGATTAACAATCTCTCGGTAATAAAAAAGATGAAAATCAAAAATAATCTGGGTTTATTTGGCTTAACTACCTCTGTGCTGCTAGTTATCGCTTCGGAAATTGTTCTTGCTTCCCAAGAACAAACCCTAGAACTGCAACCAAGTCAACCCCCCAGTGCCGATTTTTTCAAACCCGTCACCAATCTAATTAAAGATTTAAACCATCAGGGAGTAACTATCACCGATCCCAATGATCCCATGGCGGTGCGCTACCGAGTCAATACCCCCTGTCGCGGTTGTGCGGTTTATCTAGGCACGGGAGTTGCCAATCCTCGCACCCAGACTAATAATAATGGCATGGGAATCAATTTTGGTCTTGGTTTCACCATGCCTTTTTCACCCTAAATACCGATGACATATTTACGCCATTCCTGATTGTGATTCCCCCTGGTGTGCTTTAATAGCTCAAAGTGGAGACTGCTGTAGGGACGACGCGGCTGGGCGCGTAGGGACATATTGGCCTCTTTTGGTGTACGATTGCCTTTATGCACATTACAACGCACACAGGCCGCCACTAAATTCTCCCAGGTATCACCCCCTCCGCGAGAACGGGGAATCACATGATCGATGGTTAATTGTTCACCTCGGTAGAGACAGTATTGACAGGTGTGATGGTCTCGTTCAAGAATATTACGACGGGTTAAAGGAATTTCCTTGTAGGGAACGCGGACGTATTGCCTAAGACGGATAACAGAGGGTAGGGGTAAGTCACGACAAACCACTTTTCCGTTATGTTCTAGGGATTCAGCTTTTCCTTTCAACAATAAAACGATCGCGCGCCGCCAACTGGTAATATTTAGCGGTTCGTAGGAGGCATTCAACACGAGAACCTTGCTCATAGGTGTCTGGAGATCGCTTGAATTTATCCCGAATGGTAGCACAGATCACTGAGATTGGAACCAATGGTTGAGTGTTGGGGAACTGGGGAGCTTTTTTCGGTGGTGATTCGGTAGTAGTGATGGCGGCTTAATCCTTTGCCAGATGTGCATTGTAGTCATGGATAAAATACCAAAGGGTTCCCCAACGTGATTCTCCATTTTTTTAGAGAAAGATAGACTCTCTCTCACCAACCGAGAAATCCTTTGTCGAAAGGTATTATTTAATCTTTCAATAGGATTAGTTTGACCAGTTTCTTTTCCGACCAGTCGATGACGTTTACTAGGAATTACTGTCTTATAGGACTCCCAAAAGTCTGTGTAAGCAACAGCACATTGTCGGTAAACACCTGGTAAACTAGACCAAAGTTTTTTGGCTGATTGACGACTCCTATCTCCGCGCATAGCAACCAATAATTTCCCTTGTCTTTCTATCAATTAACCGCCAAATATATAGCATTTTTCAGTCTGCTGAGGTACAAAAGTTATGGGTTTTAGGCAAAAGGCAAGAGGCAAAAGGCAAAAGGCAAAAAGGAAGAAAAATAGGTGTACCTCACTAGCTTAGGAAACGCTATAAACATTTATCGTCTTAGAAAAAACCAAAGACCACATCTCATCACATTCTATAACCAATTTACCTTTTGGTTTGTCCGAAACCTTTATTTGACGCGGAACAGCCGCCAGTTTATTGTTGACATAATTTTGTTACCATGACCAACTTACCACTGTTACTATAGCAATTCCTCGTCAAGAAATTCGTTCGAGCAGGAGTTGAACAATTAATTGTTTGGTTTCGTCAGAGACGGTTTATTAGTGGGATTGATCACAAACGGTTGACCACATTCTTGACCTTGACGTTTGGGTTTTCCCTTAGGAATAGAACCATTCTTGATCCTATGGTGAGAACCACAACGCTTGACAGGGGAATAGAGGTAAACTAGGGGGGTTATTTTGTTCGGTGCTAGATTGATATTTGAGTAAGCCAGACAGGAGCCAGAAAAAGATATTTATCAGAAAAGTCATGATCAAGCTAGAGGTTTAAAGGCTGATCGGGTTCCAATTATTTTTATTAATAAATATTTTACACAATTCATACCAGGTAAGCAAGAAGGCTACGGCACTACTACCGAATCATTACCAATCTGTGCATGACAAAACCACCTGAAACTTCAGAAACGTCCATTGCTATTACCTTTTTGTTTGTCAATCTTTCCCGACTGCTTCGGCAGTTTTTTGGGCTTTTTTTGTCTTTCTTGATTTTTTATAGCGGTGTGCAGTCGTATGAGGTACAGTGTCACGAGCTATAAACCATGCTAGGCAAAGCTTGGTTTGTATCTCACTCAAGCGCTTACCGCTATAGCGAACAAATAAACTAAGATGTCGCCAACGCTTTAATAAAAATTATGTTAAAAGTGATTTTACTCAAGTAAAACTTATCACTTGGACGACAAATTATTGGCACTCAATAGCACAATTCTTTGAGCGACTTTTTCAGCAAACCCTATTTAGCCATTAGCCTTGAATCGGCGATCGCTGATCAGGGATCACTGATTACTGATCACTGATACTTAACACCCCGTCAAAAAAAATATTTGCCAAAAAGCCAGCATAAGGGTATTTTAAGAATAATTTTATATGAGTACTTTGCGATTACATGAGAATCCTAGTGACGGGTGGTGCAGGTTTTATCGGTTCCCATCTAATCGATCGCTTGATGGAACAGGGTCATGAAGTGATCTGTCTGGATAACTTCTACACAGGGACGCGCAGAAATATCGTTAAATGGCTAGGAAATCCCTATTTCGAGCTAATTCGTCACGATATCACCGAGCCGATCCGTCTAGAAGTCGATCAGATTTACCACCTGGCCTGTCCTGCTTCCCCAATCCACTATCAATATAACCCCGTCAAAACGATTAAAACCAATGTTTTAGGGACTATGTATATGCTGGGCCTAGCTAAACGGGTAAAAGCGCGATTTTTGCTCGCTTCTACCTCGGAAGTCTACGGCGATCCCGATGTGCATCCGCAAACGGAAGAATATCGAGGCAATGTCAACTGCATCGGACCGCGTTCCTGTTACGACGAGGGTAAACGGGTGGCGGAAACCCTGGCTTTTGAGTATTATCGGGAGCATAAGGTCGATATCCGGGTGGCCCGGATTTTCAACACCTACGGCCCGCGAATGCTGGAAAACGATGGTCGAGTGGTGAGTAATTTCGTGGTGCAAGCTTTGCGCGGTGAACCTCTGACGGTTTATGGTCAAGGTTCCCAAACCCGCAGTTTTTGCTATGTTTCTGACCTGGTGGAAGGGTTAATGCGTTTGATGAATGGGGACTTTATCGGACCGGTTAATCTCGGCAATCCCGACGAATACACAATTCTGGAATTAGCGCAAGTGATCCAAGGCATGATTAATCCCGAGGCCGAATTGGTCTATCAACCACTGCCGGAAGATGATCCCAAGCAGCGACAACCGGATATCACCCGTGCTAAAACCTATTTGGATTGGAGTCCCACTATTCCTCTAAATCAGGGTTTAAAAATGACGATCGAGGATTTCCGTTCTCGTCTCAGCTAATCCCTAATCAATGAATTTAACTTAATTGTCACTCACTGGAGTAATTATCATGCGTGTTTGTGTTATCGGAACCGGTTATGTGGGTTTAGTCACTGGGGTTTGTCTAGCACATATCGGCCATCATGTCATCTGTATTGACAACAATGAAGAAAAAGTCAAATTGATGAAATCGGGACAATCCCCCATCTATGAACCGGGGTTATCGGAATTAATGCAGTCTTCGGCAGCCTCCGGCAATCTGGAATTCTCCACGGATCTAGAAGCGGGAGTTAAACACGGTGAAATCCTCTTTATCGCTGTTGGTACACCAGCACTACCCACAGGGGAAAGTGACACCCGTTATGTGGAGGCGGTGGCCCGGGGTATTGGGGCCCATCTCAACGGTGGTTATAAAGTAATCGTCAATAAATCTACCGTTCCCATCGGTTCTGGGGATTGGGTACGGATGATCGTCCTCGATGGCGTGGCCGAGAGACAAAAAAATCTCGTGGCCGCTGGGGGCGGTATTAGTACATTAGAACGTATCGAAGCGGAATTCGATGTGGTCAGTAATCCCGAATTTTTACGGGAAGGTTCGGCGGTTTATGATACTTTTAACCCCGATCGCATTGTTTTAGGCAGTAATAACCCGAAAGCAATCGAAATGATGAAGGAATTGTACGCGCCTTTGGTTGAACGCCAATTCTCTGAAGCTCCCTCCTTGCCTCCCGTTCCCGTGGTGGTTACGGATCTCAGTTCAGCGGAAATGATTAAATACGCCGCTAATGCCTTCCTAGCCACCAAAATTAGCTTTATTAACGAAGTAGCTAATATCTGCGATCGCGTGGGGGCCGATGTCACCCAAGTGGCTAAAGGTATCGGTTTAGATTCCCGTATCGGCAGCAAGTTTCTCTCGGCTGGGATCGGTTGGGGGGGTTCCTGTTTCCCCAAAGATGTGTCGGCTTTGGTACATACCGCGGAAGACTACGGTTACGAAACGGAATTACTCAACGCCGCTATCAATGTTAACAAACGTCAACGGACAATTGCGATCGAAAAACTGCAACAGGAATTAAAAATCCTCAAGGGTAAAACCGTCGGTTTGTTGGGATTAACTTTTAAACCCGATACCGATGATATGCGCGATGCTCCGGCTTTAACCATGATCGAACAGTTAAATCGTTTAGGTGCTAAGGTAAAAGCTTATGATCCGATCGTTTCCCAAAGTGGTTTAAGTCACGGTCTAAGCGGTGTGATTATCGAATCGGATCCAGAAAGATTGGCCGATGGTTGTGACGCTTTGGTGGTGGTGACGGAATGGCAAGAATTCCTCCGTCTCGACTACGGCAAAATGGTTAAAACCATGCGCGAACCCGTGTTAATTGATGGTCGCAATTTCCTCGATCCTGCGGTGGTGACAGCAGCTGGTTTCCGTTACCTCGGTATTGGACGTTAATCGCAGGAATCCCCCTTTTCACTAGGACTGACGCGGTTGGGGAAGGGACAAGAAGCGCCAACCCCCTACCCCTGCTCCTAGGGGCGAAAATTGCCCGATTATGCCAGCTGAAAAACGAAAACTTCCTAGCTGACCATGGGGTTATTGGCTATAGTTAAATGATATGAACGGGGGCCACTAGAATCCGGGGGCGATGGGTAGAATTAAATTGAGAAACTAGAAATCAGTTTTAGCAATACCTATGGTTAGCTCTGTTCAATACCGCTACACTAACGAACAAGTTAGGGACTGGTTACGGGGATTACTGACAATTGCTTGGTGTGATGGGGATTATAGCACCAGCGAACAGGAATCGATCGCCCGTTTCGCTCACGAATTAGAATTAGATGACGACCACGTTCTCTATCAATCGATTAATCCCGAAGAATTGGCCGCAAGTTTCGGTCATGACCCCAAAATATCAGAAAACTTCCTCCGCACGGCGGTTATGGTGGCGATCGCCGATGGCATTTATTCCCCCACAGAAGCGCAATTACTGCATAGTTATCGGGATGCTTTCGGGTTAGAAATCGAGGCCTTGTCAGCTTTAGAACATACTGTCTGTGAAATTCCCGAAATTACCACGGAAGCGCAGAAATCCGAGTTTATCAGTGCCGAACATCCCCACCCAGATCTGCTTCATCCCCTCAAAGATTGGTTAGATGGGGTAGAAATGCACGATCCGCGCTTGGCCCGGTTTATCTGCAAAATGGTGCCGCCTCAATGTCCTTTTGAACGCGATATCGTGCTTTTTGGCCATAAATTAGTCCATATTCCGCCCCTGTGCAAGTTAAATCCTCTCTACGAGCAATTAGTCGGTTTACGCTTCCGCGCCCTATCATACTTAGCCGATGATTGTCAAGAGGATATTTCCGAGTATATTTAGCCAATTTAACTAAAATTGCGACTAAAATGGTATAAATATCTTGCTGACAGAAAATGTCTCAGCCTCAAGGCTTTTCCTAGCTAATTCTTTAGTTAAAATTAGGTTAAGTCGCCGTTAAGAGAGAAAAACTATGAGTAAAAACTCCCGACGAGTCGATTTTCCTGATTTACCCGGGCTAAAAAACCTGCGCTCCTATCAATGGCAGTGGCTGGGCCGAGATATACTCGCCGGTGTCACCGTGGCGGCCTACGCTATTCCCCAGTGTATGGCTTACGGCGACCTGGCCGGAGTCGAGCCAGTGGTGGGATTGTGGACTCTCGTGCCGGCGGCCCTAGTTTATGCCCTTTTCGGCTCCTCATCGCAACTATCCCTCGGACCAGAATCGACCACGGCAGTGATGACGGCGGCAGCGATCGCACCTCTGGTGAGCCTTCAAGGAGAAAATTACGGCAGTTTAGCGGCTTTTTTAGCCCTAATGGTCGGTTTAATCTGTTTTGTCGCTTATATCGCCCGCTTGGGATTTCTAGCTAATTTACTCTCCAAACCGATCCTGATCGGTTATATGGCGGGAGTGGCGGTGATCATGATTGCAGGACAACTGGGTAAAATTAGTGGTTTGTCAATCCGTGAAAATACGGTTTTTAAAGAAATTTTCGCTTTTTTCTGGGGAATAAACCAATGGCACTGGCCAACCTTTAGCCTAGCTCTATTGCTGCTACTATTTCTATTTGTCATCCAAAAATATTTTCCCAAAGCACCGGGTCCCTTGCTGGCGGTTTTACTGGGAACCCTCGCCGTCGCCACCCTCCATCTTGATGGAGAGGGGGTGGCAGTAGTGGGGAAAATTAGCAAGACTTTGCCTAATTTTGGCTTACCAACCCTAGATTTTTCCCAATTACTACCCCTAGTAACCGCGGCCGTCGGCATTGCCCTGGTGGGCTATTCCGATAACGTCTTGACCGCTAGAGCCTTCGCCGCACGTCATAACCAAGAAATCGATGCCAATCAAGAATTTTTAGCCCTAGGACTGGGGAATCTGGCGGCGGGTTTTTGTCAGGGATTTCCCATCAGCAGCAGCGCCAGTCGCACCGCAGTGGGCGATTCCGTGGGCAGTAAAAGTCAGCTTTACTCCCTAGTGGTGGCAGTGGTGGTGGTGGCGGTCATTTTCTTCCTCGGTCCACTACTGGCACTCTTTCCCAAGGCTGCCTTGGGTGCGCTGGTAATTTATGCAGCCTGTAAACTGCTGGATATTGCCGGTGCTAAACGACTAAAAAGCTTTCGCAATAGTGAGTTTAATCTCGCTGTCCTGACCATGGTGGGGGTGCTAACCACGGGGATTTTAAGCGGGGTTGCTATCGCCATCGGTCTCTCGGTTATCGATTTATTAGCCCGCATTACCCGGCCTGATGATGCGGTCTTGGGTACGGTTCCGGGGGTGATGGGTTTACACGCGCTCCAGGATTGGCCAGAAGCGCAAACAATACCGGGGTTGGTTATCTATCGTTACGATGCCCCCTTATTTTTTGCTAATGCGGCCGACTTTAAACGTCGCGCCCTCAGTGCCATTGCCCGGGAGACAAAACCGGTAGAATGGTTTGTCTTGAATACGGAGGCCCTTGGGGAATTGGATAGTACAGCCGTGGAGGTTCTCGAGGAATTAGCGGCGGAATTATCAAGACAGGGTATAGTTTTCGCCCTCGCTAGGGTTAAACACGATCTGTACTTACAATTGCAACGTTCTCGCTTGTTAGATAAAATTAGCGAGGAGAGAATTTACTATACTTTGCCGGCGGCGATCGAAGCTTTTAAAAATCGTTAACTGATGCCAAGCTGAATATTTTCTAGAATTTTATTCCTCTCCGGAGACTTCCAATAACTCTGCCAGTGAATTATCTTCAATTTCTATCTCATCAATTGTATCATCAGTTAAGCCCAACTCTTTCTTGGCGAACACACGCCTTGCACGACGATCAAGAATTTTGATAATATTGGTTCTATCTTGTTTAATTGCATCAATGTCTTCTTTTTGTATCAACACCATATAGTATCTCGATACTTCCATCATTCGATAAGCATACTGAAAAGCGTCTCTAGTAAATTCACCAGTAGTCACAATCATAACTACGTCAGACCCTGTTACGAAGGTCATACCAACTTCTTTGGCTAATACTTCTACATCTACTCGCTTTGTATTTTTACACTGAATTTGCCAACGATGATAAACAAAGCGGTCTGATGCTGCCAGAACATCTACTTCACCCTGTCCAGTTTCATAGTCTCTTTTCCGCCATTTTGTGAATCTAAGACTGGTTAGACGAATCATCCAAATCGCCAGCAGTTCAAGAGCTTTACCTTTAATATGTTTATCGGGATTATCTAGGTCATTAACAACATCTTCAAAACTTCGATTTAGCTCGGTTTGGGAGATTTCTGTAATATCGGATATAGATTGTAATAATCTAGATAACAGTTCTAGCTGTGATTTCTCGGTCAGCTTAACAAGATTAGGTTTCGCTCCTCGTCCACCAGTGGTTTTCTCAGTTGCAATTAAGCCGACTTTTACTAAAGGTTGAATAATATCCTGAACAAAAGATTTCGAGGGGAATCGTATTTTATAAACACTGGTGGCGTATCTGGTAATTTTATTCCACTCGGTTAGCTCAGTAATCGCCATCTGAAGCATAGCCAGTAAAAAATATTTTTGTTCGGAACTAAGAGTATAAAGCTCGTCAATATAGTCTTGATCGAGTTCCAATAGATCATAGACTCGATCCCAGTTAATCTCATAACTTTTCTCCAGGACTTTAGCTTCTTGTAACCATTGTCTCATGGTACTAACATAAGTACAATTGGTCGAGAGTGAATACCCCATTTCTTGAAGTTCGTAAGCGATGATTTCTAGCTGGGGTTTATCTCCCCTGCTATTAATTGCTTCTATCGCTTTTATTAGGGACATTCCAGTTAGGTTAACAAGAATATGGCGAGCAAAAATTGTGAAAACTGTCTCACTATCTTGTTGATTGTCTAATATTTCATTAGCGATATCCGTGAGTCGATACTGCCAATCATCACCATCAATTGATTCCACCAACTTATAAGCACGAAGGGAAAGAAATGTATTCATGGCAAGTTTGCCATGATTCTCTCCTTTCTGGAGAGCATTTTGGCTGGAATGACCGGCATAATAACGTTTAGCAATCTCATCCTGAAGCACCCGACGATCGGGAAGACAATCAGAACAAAGTTGTACTAATTCAGATACTTGAAATTGCTTAGGAGAAAACTGGTCGCCGTAGGTAAATCTGCTGATTTTTTTGTCTGTCATACTATTATCGCTGGCAGGAAACAAATCTAACTGAACAAAAGGTTTTTGAGTATCCATTGTCAAGCTTTTGTCAGAACAATCCTTAGCCAGTTCTAAGGCTCGTGCTTTCAGAGTTTTTCTATCCTTTATAGGAGCCACGACCAAAGGAGCATCTTGTTCAAATCGAAACTGCGACGCTATCATATAATCTTCATTTAATTCAAACGCTAACCAACGACGCTCAAGGGTTTCAGCTACTCGTCCTGTCATGTTTGAACCAGCAAAAGGATCGAGAACTAAATCACCAGGCTCAGTACAGAGACTAATAACAAATTCGGGTAAAGCTTGCGGAAATCTAGCAGGATGGGGTTTCACCCCTTCTTCCTTACATCTTCTTTGATAGTAATCATTAGATGCCGTGTTAGAAGCGGATATAACATTTACTGGCTGCCCTAAATCATTCTCTAAAATCCAGTTGAACTCTCCCAGGACTGGACTACCTATAGACGCGCCTCTTTCCTGAATAGAATCAGTAATAATATTTGGGGGAATAGCTCCTCCTCGGTCATTCTGAAATTTAGTAGAAATATCATGTCCTGACGGACGCAGTTTTGCCTCATAGCCATTTTTAATCAGGTTTTTCATTGCCTCGCTATAAGGCCGTAAAACTCTCTTGTTATTTGCTTTCGGGTGCGGCTCCTTCGATAACCACCAAACGGTATTGACAGCATCCTTGACGCGTTCCCTCCTGACTGTCACCCATTCTGCGGGGGTAGGAAGTTTAGCTGGATTATACCAAAAAAGTTCTTGGGCGAGAAAAAAACCTAGTCCACCTGCTAATCTCGGTTTACAAAGTTCTATAACTAACTCGAAATGATACAGAGAGCGCACGGGAAAACCTTTAAGCCAACTACCACCAATATCTATAACTAGGGAGCCTTTGGGCTTGAGAATACGATAAAATTCACCAGCAAATATCTTAAACCATTCAACGTAATCATCAGCGTCCACATTGCCATATTCTTTTTTTCTTACTAAGGCAAAAGGTGGGGAAGTACAAATCAAATCGACACTCTCATCCGGCAACTCCCCCATCAGTGTCAGGCTATTACCCAAATAAGCGGAACCAAGCCGAGTCTCATAATAGGGATTTCGGCTGATTTTTATTAAACCATCGTACTCAGTAACAATTGGCACTACTTTATTTTCTAGCTATTTTTCCTAACTTCTAACCCTGGTTATCGGTAATGGGTCGATGTTTCTCGATCAAATCGATCGCTTGGGTGACACTTTCGGGGAAAATTACCACTAAACCACCCTCAGAAACCGTGCTTAAAGCCTTCTCTAAAGCTTCCGTTTCATCGAGAATAACTTCCGGCCGCAAACTGGCATTTTCTTGGCTAATTCCCCGGAGAATTAAATCGGCCACTTCCCCCCGGCGGCGACCGCGAGTATCGTTATCTTCCTTAACAATAATTCGATCGAACATAAGCGCCGATAATTTCCCTAATAAAATTAAATCATCATCCCGTCGATCGCCAGGTCCCCCGACCACGCCGACTTTTTCCCCGGACCAATTGCCGACAAAACCGCCGACGGCTTCGTATCCGGCGGGATTATGGGCATAATCGATTAAAGCGTGATGGTGTCCCAAGTCAAACAGGTTCATCCTGCCGGGGGTCTGGGCGACGGAAGGTTTAAAAGTCCGCACCCCTTGGCGAATTAACTCGATATCGATACCCTGCACAAAAGTGGCTAAACAGGCGGCCAAGGCGTTAGCAATCATAAAAGGGGCCATTCCCTGCATAGTCACGGGAATATTGACTGCTTCCTCGATTCTCAGCGTCCATTCTCCCTCTAGAATCGACAGATAGCCATTCTCATAGATGGCGGCCATGCCACCGCGACGGATATGGTCGTGAATAATCGGGTTATCGGGACTCATGGAAAAATAAGCGACTCTTCCCTTGACTTTTTCGGCCATACTAACGGTCAAAGGGTCATCGGCATTTAAGACCGCGTAACCCTCGGCGCTAACCACCTCGGCCACAACGCTTTTTACTTTCGCCATTTGTTCGATGGTGTCGATATCACCGATACCCAAATGGTCGGCGGCCACATTTAACACCACCCCCACATCACATTGATTAAAAGCTAAACCCGATCGCAGGATACCACCCCGGGCCGTTTCTAACACGGCAATCTCCACCGTGGGATCCTTCAAAATCATACTGGCACTGTAAGGACCGGTGTTATCGCCCTTTTCTACCAGATAATCATCGATATACACGCCGTCCGTCGTGGTAAATCCGACTACTTTCCCCGTTTGTCGGCAAATATGAGAAATTAAGCGGCTAGTGGTGGTTTTGCCGTTAGTTCCCGTAATCGCCAGAATTGGCACGCGACTGGGAGTCCCGGGGGGGAATAACATATCGATAACTGGGGCGGCGATATTGCGAGGTAAACCGCGACTAGGGGCGACGTGCATCCGAAAACCGGGGGCGGCGTTGACTTCTACGATCACCCCGTCCACGTCTCGCAGGGGTTTGCGGATATCCTCTGTCACCACATCGATACCGGCAATGTCCAAACCGATTAATTTTGCCACTCTTTGGGCGATCCAGACGTTTTCGGGGTGAATTTCGTCGGTACGATCCACAGCGATGCCGCCGGTGCTTAAATTAGCCGTGGCCCGCAGATAGGCGATCTCTCCGTGGGCTAAAATGCTGGTTAATTCATAGCCCTGTTTTCCTAGCACATTAAGGGCGGTTTTGTCAATGGTTATTTTAGTTAAAACGTTGGCATGACCGTCACCCCGGTTGGGATCCTGATTAGTAATTTCGATTAATTCTTCTATAGTTGAGCGCCCATCACCGACGACGTGAGCGGGGATCCGTTCGGCAACGGCGGCAACTTTGCCATTTATGACTAAAATTCGGTGATCACTGCCTTTATAATACCTTTCTACGATCACGCTGCGGGTTTTCGAGGCGGCACTGGCTAGATCATAAGCTTCCTCTGCTTCCTGTTGAGTTTTAACATCGATGCTGATGCCCCGGCCGTGGTTGCCATCGAGGGGTTTAATGACGATGGGAAACCCTCCCACTTCCTCAATTGCCGCTGACAACTCATCCAAGTATTGAATCACCGTACCCCGGGGGACGGGAATCCCACCATCCTTGAGGATAGTTTTCGTGCCTTCCTTGTCACAGGCCAACTCAACGGCTAAAATCCCCGAAAAACTGCTTAAAGTGGCTTGAATGCGCTTTTGGTGAACGCCATAGCCCAATTGCACCATGGCACGAGCGCTCAGGAGTAACCAGGGGATATTTCTAGCTTGTGCTTCTTTGACGATGGTTTCGGTACTCGGACCAAGGGCAGCATTATTGCATAAATCGCGTAAATCGGCTAAATCCTGGTCGAATTCTTCCTTAGAATAGGTTCCCGTATCGACAAGGGATTGACACAAACGCACGGCAGCCCTACCCGCATAACGTCCCGCTTGCTCGTCAACGTACTCAAACACCACGTTATAGACTCCGGGGGTGGAGGTGCTTCTAGTGCGACCAAACCCGACGGGAGTTCCTGCCAATTCCTGCAATTCTAGGGCGATATGTTCAATGATGTGGCCCATATAAGTGCCAGTGCGGACTCGTTCAAAGAAACCGCCGCGATAACCGGGGGAGCAGTAATGTTCGACTAAACTGGGGAGAACGTCGATTAATCCCTCGTAAAAGCCTGGGATTTCATTCGATGGCTTCTCTGCGAGATCTTCGAGATCCAGACGCATAACAATGAGCTTGTCGCGACGAATACTCCAGTAGTTGGGACCGCGCAGGGTTTGGGTTCTGAGAATTTTCATGATATAGCTGATGTTTGCTGTTGAGAAGCACAAAGAAGCCGTTGTTTATTGTCTGGTTTTCCGAGATTGGTAAACTGTTCATGGTGAACAGTTGTTCAGGAGTTTTTTTACCCTAATCTAGGGATCACCTGCTGTTTTTTGAGATGATAGCCATCACCGTAGGCAAGAATATGCACCCGCAGATTATGCAGACTCAGGGGTTCGTTAGCGGTGACGTGATGGTGGTTGGTGTGGGACATTTCCCTGGCATCAATTACCGTCACCGTACCGCAGCCGATTACCGTCATTGTGCCATCCCGTTCAAACATAGCGCAGGTATCTTCATCGATGCCAATTCCTAAACGTTCGGGATAACCGGAGATAGCGCTCATTAACCGAGCCATGCGGTTGCGATTGTGGAAGTGTTGATCGACAATGACTTCAGGAATGAGACCTAATCCCATGGCCATATCCACTAGGGCCCGATTGGGTGCTTCCCCGCTGCTGCCCCCAGCAATCATGTGATGACCCATAACGGCAGCCCCGGCGCTAGTTCCAGCCAAGGTCAGTTCTCCCTGTTGCACTCTTTGTCTGATTCTTTCCATCAGGGGGGTATCGGAGAGCAAACCGCATAAACGCAGCTGGTCGCCTCCGGTCATAAATACACCTGTACACTCTTCGATGTAGGCTTGAAATTGGGGGTCTTCTCCCTGCACACGATCGCGAATATCGATAACTTTGACGTATTTTGCCCCCATTTCCTCGAAAATCTTCTGATAGCGATCGCCGATTAAAACCGGTTCTCTGGAAGCGGAGGGAACAATAGCGATCACTGCTTCACTACCCCCAGCGCGATTCCAAAAGGTGTGCAGTATCTCTTTACCGTGGACTTTATCCTCGGCACCTCCAATGACTAAAATCGCCGTTTTGAGAGATATGGGGGTAGGATTTTGGTGGTGTTGGGTTTCTAGCTCGATGATCATGTCACTGAACGAATAGACATTTTTAGGGATGGAAGGTTTTTCGGGAAGATGGACAAATATCTTGATTTTATTTTCCCTGAACGTTTGACGGAAAAAAATGCGGTTTAGGAATATTTTTCGGGACATCAAGCAATAGTAGAGGCGATTTTTGCAATTTTCTTCGATCCACTGGCAATGACGGACTGTTAGTTAACTTTAAGTCTAGGCTAGACTTCGATCACTCAAGCTAGAGCCAGAAAAACCCCTAGACAGTACAGCATAGTCTATCATGTTATTGAGATAGACTAGCGAAAATTAGCAAGATTTTAACCGCTCGATCCGTGACAAAATGATAGATTAAAGACTATCCCAGTCTAGGCCTTAATTTTCCCCGTGCAGTTTGACATTATCACTCTCTTTCCCGATTTTTTTACTTCACCGCTGCAGTCGGGGTTGTTGGCAAAAGCTCTCGAACGCAACATCGCTAGGGTAAATTTGGTCAATCTCCGGGATTTTGCCCACGATAAACACCGTCGCGTCGATGATCAACCCTACGGTGGTGGTGTGGGAATGTTATTAAAACCAGAGCCAATTTTTGAGGCGATCGAGTCTTTAGCAATTCTACCACCCCGGGAGATCCTGCTGATGACTCCCCAGGGGGAACCCCTCAATCAAGCTTTACTGAAAACTTGGGCAGGTAGTTATCAGCAGTTAATTCTCATCTGTGGGCATTATGAAGGGGTAGATGAGCGGGTTTGTGAGCATTTGGTGACTAGAGAGGTATCTTTAGGCGATTTTGTCCTAACTTGTGGAGAAATCCCTGCTTTAGCGATTATTAACGGGGTGACGCGGTTGTTACCCGGAACGGTAGGTAAGGCAGAATCGTTGAAATTGGAGAGTTTTGAGGCGGGTTTATTGGATTATCCCCAGTATACCCGGCCCCCGGTGTTTCGCGGTTGGCGAGTGCCGCCGGTTTTGCGATCGGGTAATCATCAAGATATCGCCGATTGGCGCTATCAACAACAACTCGATCGTACTAAGGAACGCCGTCCAGATCTCTGGCAAAAATGGCTAGAGGAACCGGATTAATCCCCAAAAATGCTTGCGTGGGAGGTGCCAGAGAGGGGAGAAGGGAGAAGGGAGTGGGTACTTAAAAATCAAAATCACTGGCAAAGGAACCGCAGATCGTATAGAAAACAGATTTATAGTCATTTCAATTAAAATTGAGAATATCAATCCCAGAGTTCATAAGGGTTTTGTCGGTCTAGAGTGTATCAGACTTATCTGAAATGACTATATATTCTGTAAAATGGGAAGTATGAGTGAGTTTTTCTTCTAATATTAATAATAACTAAAAAACCCAGACGGGAACTCGTTTATAAGCAGGAGTCCCACAGCGAGGATCGATTTTAGCTTTGAATAAAACATTGGTTTCGGGATAGAACATAAAGCCAACACCCTCGCGAATCGAACCGAAAATAATTTCAATATGCTCTAATTTGCCGGCATCTCCTTGAACGGTGACTCGTTGATGTTCTTGAAAGCCCGCTTTTTTGGCATCTTCGGCGTTGATCAATAAACAATGACGGTGAGGCATTCCCCGATATTTATCGCCCACTTGATAAACGACGGTATTATGTTGTCCATAACTGCGTCCTGTTCCGAGAATCAGGGCAATTCTGGGTGCATTTTCTGGTTGATTGAAATCTTGCTTTTGCGGTGCTTTTAAAGTGGGTAAAAGCGTGACAGACATTTGCGCTTTTCCGGTCGATGTCGGAAAATGGGGTTCGGTAAAAATCCGTCCGCTAATGGTAAATTCTGTTTGGGTTTGATCTAATTGCCCGATCTTTTGATAACCCGGAATCGTTTTGGCGATTAACTGACGAATATAGGCGGTATCGTGTAATCTCGACCAATCAATCGGGTTTGTGCCTAAAACCTTGACGGCAATATTTGTTAACAGTTCTACTTCCGAGATGATATCCACATGGGAACCCTGTAGATGACTGCTTCCCCGCTCGTTAAAACGGACAAAATTATTGCCCGATTCGGTGGTTGTCGGGTGAGGATTTTCAAAACGAGCGAATACGGGTAAAATTATCGTATTTTGTCGGGCTAATCCCTGGAAATGTCCTAAATTTGGCTTAGTAGCTACATAAAAAATCGTATCAATTTGAGCTAAGGCTTTTTTGGCTTGAGTTAAATCTGGATTTGCTCCATAAAGATTACCTCCCAAACAGAAAAGAGTGTTAATTTTTCCCCGTTCGGCAGCTTCAATTAATGCCCTGGTATCATAACCGCCAGTTATATTTAATGGCTTTCCTAAAAGTTGAGCAAGTGCCTCGGCGATTTCCTGACGTAATCTCACCGTAACGCCCATAGAACCGAAGCCCTGTACATTAGAATGACCTCTGATTGGCATGGTTCCGGCTCCGATTTTGCCAGCATTTCCCGTGAGTAAGGCCGTGTTAGCGATACTGATGATATTATCTACCCCATTTTCCTGTTGTGTAACCCCCATAGCCCAAGCGAAAACCACACGCTCTAAATTGCCGAAAAGGGCGGCGGTTGCTTCAATTTCTTCTCGGGACAAACCGCAGGTTTTAGTAATGGTTTCCCATGGTGTTTGTCGGGCATAATCTATAACAGATTGCCAATTTTCTGTATGGGATTCCAGATAATCCCACCGAACTAAATTTTGTTCGATCAAAGATTTTTGTAATCCGACGAATAGGGCGGTGTCGCTACCCGGAATCGGCTGTAGGTAGAGAGTTGAAATATCGGAACCGCCCCGCAATAAAGATTTAATCGGAAAAGCGGGTGAGGAGAATTTGACCAATCCGACTTCAATTTGCGGGTTAATAATAATAATTTTACCGCCGCGATCACGAATTTGAATTAATTCATTCATCAGGCGAGGATGATTAGCCGGAGCGTTAGAACCGATTAACACCACACAATCGGCTTGTTTTAAACTTTCCAGACTGACCATCGAAGTTCCGGTTCCGAAAACCTGTTTTAAGCCTACGGTCGAGGCGGCATGACAGAGATCGGAACAATCGGCTAAATTATTACTTCCTAATGCCCGGAAAAACAATTGTAAGAGATAGGCGGCTTCATTAGAAGAACGTCCAGAACTATAGGAGGCAATGGTCTCGGACGGTTGATGAAAAGCTTGTTCGGCTAATCGATACACTTCTTCCCAACTAATACGTTGATAGTGACTTTCTCCGGCTTTTAAGAGGACGGGATAACTGAAACGACCCAAGCGATCGCATTCTAGGGAGGTTAAGGACTGTAATTGAGCGAGATGATAGGTCTGAAAAAAATCGGTTTTAATGCCCGGCATTAATTCGGAAGTAACTGCCTCGACACTTTTGAGACAACGTTGCAGACTTTCCCCCGCTTCGTTGACAAAACCGCCCTTTTGTCCTCCCGTTCCCCAAGCGCAAGCTAAACAGGCACTTTTATGATTTAAGGTTTGCCAGAGTTTAACCCCTTGAGGAGAGAGAGTTTTTTCTGCCCAATATTGCAATACGGGAAAACCCCCGCCCGCCTCAATTTTGTTGGATGTTTCTCGTTCGTTCATCGTTTTTTTCTCTCGATTTTTTCTCAAATTCATCCGATAGGGAGAGTGTACCCAGTACCCTTGAGTTTATCACCATTTTTTAAAAAGTGCATCAGCAATGCATAAACGACTGGGTAAGCTACGGTTAGTTGTTGACAATATCCCCTGATTGTGATTTTATCAAACTAGGGAGAGGTCTATTAAAATGATAATTCCGATAAATAAAAATGAAGACTTTCAACATTTAGAAGAGATGATTATTAATGAAACGGATATCTTCGAGATCGCGCGTTGGGTCAACTTCTCCACGCACTCCTTACTTGCTGTCCAGATAGGGGAGCGTCTGTGTTAAAGCCGGACTTGACAGTAACCTCAACGGACAAACTACCATCAGGGTTTAGGGATGATTCTTCATGGTTTGAGCGGACTTTTCTCCCAATCTTGCTAACAATTAGGAACGGGAATTAATCGACCCAATTTTCTAAGAATAAATGAGGAATTTGTCTAAAATGTCGCAGATTTCTGGTTACTAGCCTGGCTTGATTCGCTAAGGCGATACTAGCAATTAACAGGTCAGACCTGCCAATTTTGCGAAATTTAGAAATATCTTGTAAGCGGTCAAATTGATTGGCTGCATTTGGGTCAATTAAAATTACAGGAAGTTGATTTAATAAGGTTTCTGAACGAGAGAAAAGCTCTTGTGCTTTCAGTAAATCACTCCCTGAAAAGCCTTAAGCAGATAATCTATCCGCCCGCGCAAAATTTCGATCTTGGTGACAATCGTAATGGCGACTTCCTCATCTTGTAAGTTTTCCAATCGATTAATAACGTTAGTGTTACCTGAGTGGAGATGAGTTACAGTATCCGTGTCAAGAAGATACATCATTGTCAGTTTCCGAACGTCCCCTGGCTTGGTAAATAGAATCTCTTAGGTCGGCCAAAGAACTATCATCGCTTAAAGCACCTGCCTGTTGCAGAAAAATAGCTTTACTATTTGGCGAAGAGTTAGAAGGAAAGGAAGTCTTCAAGGTTTTAGCCTCTTGCTCTAATAAAGTATCGCTGCCTAATTGTTCTGATTTTGGAGTAATTGTCATAATTGCTCCTGATTATTTATTAATATTTTATGATAATGGGTATGGAAAAAATCTAAGTACAGGAAAAAAATTGTATGGAGAAAATTGCAATGATTGGGCAGAGATTTCCTCGGACAAACTACCATCAGGGTTTAGGGATGATTCTTCATAGCTTGGGCGGGCTGGAGTTTTAATTTTCCCTGAATCTTTGTAGCAGTTCTTCACGGGATAAATTTGCCAAAGAAAGAAGCAATCCGGTGCGTTCCGAGATGGGAAGTTGGGCGATCCGTTCCACCAGACCAGATAATTCCGAATCTAGGCTGCCAAAGCGTCCTTCCAGAAGACTGGCTATCAGCGAAAGTTGTCCCTCTAAAGTACCTTCTTGCTTCCACTCTTCCCTTTGTTGTAAATAAGCTGGTGATAAGTTCATGATGTCCTCCTGTTCTTCTGTACTTAAATTATCTCTCAACTCTAAATTCTTGCGCCAGTTGGCCAGAATTTCTAATAAATTCTCTCGAAAAGGATTGCGTTCTGGCAGTTCAACTAACTCTTCAACTGCTCGTTTTTGAGTTCCTCCTTTACCTAATACTCTCAACCATAAGGTGTCTTCATTTACTGGTAATTGATGAATGACAATGATGCCCGCTTTGAGAGACTTCGCTAAAAAGTAAACCCCTGTTAACCAATTACTCTCATCGCTGTGAGTCCCGAAATCTTCAATCATTCTAGCTGAAAAGGTGGGCGTTAGAATCCAGAGAACTGGTAGTTCAGCTTCTGTTAGAGTTTTGTTTGACCGTTTCGCTTTTCTCAAGATTTCGCCATGAACCGTGTATAACTTTGACAAACAACCGCGAATCTCTACCTCGGTCGGGGGATTGCGAAAAGGTTCAAACAAACAGGAAGTAGCCGCCATTTTTCCGAGTAACCCTAAAGGTAACTCAGTGGGAGGAGGTGAGCTAAATGGTTCAAACCAGACATCGATTTCTTGAACCTCACTTTTTACTTTCTTACTTTTTCTAATCGTCCCTAGAGGTGTTAGTAATTCCTCTAAATATTCCTTAGCAAATTGGTCATGAATTTGGCGAGTCATTCAAATTAATAATCAAGCATAAAAAGGACGGCAATAATCTTATTATATCATTAATTAAAAAGGAATCCAATCGACAATATCGATCCATTCTTCTGCTTCGGTAGTTTCCCAAATCATAATTAATTCTTCGGCTAGTTTTCCCATTGTTGTGGTGGGACTTATCCAAAACAGCCCCCAGATTTGTTGATTTTTTTGCTAATATTCTTCTAAATGTTCAGGCATACTGGTACGATTATCTGTCACCAAGAGTCGTTGAGATAATCCTAAATACTGTAAAACATCAGGGTCAAGAGTTCCTAACGGTGGTGTATTCGGCTCTCCAATGCGTAAAATATCTATCTCTGGATTTAACCTTAAGACAGCAACTTTCAAGCGGGGGGATAAGTTTTCATCGAGTAAAAACTTGATTTTCATACCCTGACAGAATCTTGCCTTTGCTGTTTAATTTTTCTCATCTTTTCTCGTTGAGGCGAAGGATTTTTCAAGGATTCTTGATAGCGAGTCTCTCGCCAATTCTTGAGACGCAATAAATAGGCATCAATTTTTTGCCGATTCTGTAAATAATAAGTAATAGTTGCGTAGATTTTCTCTAAACTTAGATCGGGATAGATAGCATTTATTTCTTCTGGGGTATAGCCTTCCAAGAAATAAAAGAGTACGTTGTCAATTCCGAGGCGATGACCTTTGATTCTAATATCATCTTCGGAGATAAATAAGAAATAATCTTCTAGTTGCATAATTAATTGTTCCCTTAATTTTATTTCATTTTTACCGCTTATTTATAGCATTTCCTGTTCGCAAGAGGTACATTGTCGAGGTTGAAAGGCTTAATCAGCAAAGGTTTAACTGTGCCACACAGGTGTGAGAACCGTTATATTAATGTTTTATCATAATTAGTTTACCTTGTGCTTCCCTTGTTTTCAAACTTTTAACCGGGATAAACTGCCCCGCGGCCATAACCCCGGCTGCTATGCTGGCAGCCACTTTGACATCCTCGCCGCCGTAAAACGGACGGCGATTCCCAAACCTCACGATTTGGGTTTCTGCTTCTTTCCCGAAGGATTTTTCGCACCTGCCTTAACAGATTGGCTCTTCTGGTTTCTGTGTGGAAACGAGGTCTATACTGATAGTTTCTTCCGCAAAATAGTCCTAAAAGTCTTGCCCAATAAGAACTTCAGGATTTCATAAGCAAAAATTATCACAC
>SFCA01000085.1:0-8448 GCA_007095475.1 Microcystis aeruginosa Ma_QC_C_20070703_M131
ATAGTATAATTATAGGAATCTGGTCGCCAATTTACTCGTTCATCTCCTAATATAGCGAGACTGATAACTGGTTTCTGATACAAATCAAAGGCCCGATAGTTATAAATATACATCCTCTGGGGGAAATTTTCTTCGTATTGGCTTTGAATTTCAATATGAATCAAAATCCAGATTTCTTCACCACTCAGTAACCAAACTTTATAGAGTTTGTCAGCGAAACGTTTTTTTGTCCTTGCTGAAGCGGTAATCCGTTTGAGTTCTTTTTCCAGAGATTCGGGATTTTTTGTCCAATCAATTAATTGGTGAACTTCAGGAAAAAAGAAGCATAAAAACGCTTCAAAATATTCGCTTAATGCTTCTTTCCAGGGTTCATCATAATTGGCGGTTGTTGGGTTCATGGCGAGATAAATTAGCACACTAAGTACTGAAGAACCTTAGCGTAACGCACCGATTTAATAATAGAGGTGGTGCGTTACGGCGGATTGTTGATGCGTGTTTTTTTGACCGAATTGTTAGCCACCTAACGCACCCTACGCCTAAAATTAGTGGCTGTTTGGCTAGGTTAATTTATCAGTGTGAAATCAGCCGCTATCAGGGTAGGAACAGTCAACAAATTGGCAAATTCAGAGCCACTTCCTAAACCAGCAGCACTACCATTTTGATTGTAGTAGATACTGCCACTACTGTTACTGTAAAGATGGCTTTACTTAATACTATTTTATCGCTGCCTGGGGTGAAATCGCTGATGGCATCGATGCCTAAATTACTACTGTTGAAGATAAAGTTATCGCTACCATTACCACCAGTAAGTAAATCATCGCCGGAACCCCCAATTAAAGATTAGCCTGTAGGGTGTGTTAGCGATAGCGTAACGCACCAATTTAATGATAGAGGTGGTGCGTTACGGCGGCTTGTTAATTTTGGTTTTTTGACCGAATTGATGGCCGCAAACACGCAGCCTACAATCTTTTGGCATACTGTTTCTTGAGAACAGGTATAACGCCTAGTAGGATAAATAAACCTATATTTAGACTGGGTTCAGGTATAGTTACAGGGTTATCGGCGGGGACAATAGGGACAATTTGAATGAATTGACTTGGATTAGTTGGATCATTAGCGGCTAAGGTTCCATCAGCAAAAATTGTTTGACTCAAATCTACATTTAGGATGAAATTAGAGCTACCTTTTCCGATAACTTGAAAGTGCATTAAGCTAAATTGTTCTAGTTGATTCAGTCCCAAGAGTGAACCTAAACCGGCATCAGGAAAAGATGCTCCCCCTAAGTCGGTAATTGTCCCATTAATGTTATTTAAGGTTCCTCCCCGAAAGAGAGGAAAGTTAGAATTAACTAAGGGACTGTCAGGAGCAACTGGATTAAAGGGAATGTCAATATTTTGGATTTTGTTGGCTTCAAAATTGAGATTGATAGCACTACCAGTTAATCCGATAGGATTACTATGAATATCCCTCATTAAGACTTGAACAAAAAAGCGATCGCCTATATTTAAGGGATTATTTTGATTAAGGAATCCACCGGGGGTTCCTGCGATGTCTTCTATCAGATTAAATTCAACGGCTAAATTAGGCATAATTTTCTGTCAATTTGTTAATGGATAAGACTAAATACAGTTGTAGATAACTCCTAGCACTCGTAGGGTGTGAAGCGTAATAGAATAACACACCGATTTAATAATAGAAGTGGTGCTTTACAGAGGATGGTTAATTTTAGTTTTTTACCTAACGCACCCTACACTCTATTGTTGCCAGAAATTTAGGTTATATCAAGCTTAGTCCGTAGTCAGAAGTTAAGACTAAGAAGTCACCTAAATTGATTCCACCGTCTCCATTAATATCAGCAGTGGGATCGTATTTAGGACTACCGATACTACTGTTGAAAGCGGCTTGTAATGGTGCTAAGTCACCCCGATCTACTTTACCATTGTAGGTAATATCGCTGTTAAAGGTTGATTTACCAGTTAAGGCGATATTATAGGCCGTGTTATTGATGGCGTTACTGTGAATAACTAAACCATCATTGAGGTTAAAGCTTTCTCGCGCTGCGGTGGGTGCATAAGTTAATTGAACACGCCAAGTTTGTCCCGGATTGAGTAAGATATCTCCCTGACTGAAATCAGCGTTAGTGGTAACGTTGGAGGCTTTAACTTCTATGTTGGAAATGGCGAGAATATCTTCGTCGTTAACTCCTGTATTGGTGATGTCAATGTATCGGAATGTATCGGCAAATTTGGGACGAACTAGGTTACTGTTACTCCAACCTTGACGATATTGTGAGAGGGGAGTCCCGAAAGTAATCGCGTTTTTATCAATAGAAATCCTTTGTTCTGGAATATTGGTAACATTGACGGTGAGTTGTTTCTCATAAGACAAACCGCCTTGATCTGTGGTTTTAACCCGGATACTGTAATTATTCTTGGTTTCGTAGTTGAGAGGAGTATTAGTTTTGAGTTGGTTTCCGTCGATGGTAAAGAGACTATTATCAGTTGAACCTATACCAGTAACTAAGCTATAGCTGAAGGTATTACCCGTATCGGGGTCAGTAGTGTTGAAGTTACCGATGAGGGTATTTAGGGGTGAGTTTTCTGCGACGGTGTTGTTAGATAGGTTGAGATTTGTTGGGTTTTCGTTGACATCGCTAACACTGACGTTGAGTTGTTTTTCATAGGACAAACCGCCTTGGTCTGTGGTTTTAACCCGGATACTGTAATTATTCTTGGTTTCGTAGTCTAAAAGTCCATTAACTTTAAGTTGATTCCCGTCGATGGTAAAGAGACTATTATCAGTATCTCCTGTCCCAGTAACTAGGCTATAGGTGAAGGTATTACCCGTATCGGGGTCAGTAGTGGTGAAGTTACCGATGAGGGTATTCAGGGGTGAATTTTCCGCGACGGTGTTGTTAGATAGGGTGAGATTTGTTGGGTTTTCGTTGACATCGCTAACACTGACGGTGAGTTGTTTTTCATAGGACAAACCGCCTTGGTCTGTGGTTTTAACCCGAATACTGTAACTATTCTTGCTTTCGTAGTCGAGAGTAGTATTAGTTTTTAGTTGATTCCCGTCGATGGTAAAGAGACTATTATCAGTATCTCCTGTCCCAGTAACTAGGCTATAGGTGAAGGTATTACCAGTATCAGGGTCAGTAGTGGTGAAGTTACCGATGAGGGTATTTAGGGGTGAGTTTTCCGCGACAGAATTATTACTAAGGCTTAAATCGGTGGGATTTTCATTTTCGTTAACGTCGTTGACATTAATGGTCAAAGCTTTCTGGAAAACGCCACCGTTACTGTCAGAGGTTTGTACCCGAATACTGTAACTATTCTTGCTTTCGTAGTCGAAGATGGCGTTAGTTAAAAGGCGATTACCGCTAATTTGAAACAGACTATTATCTGTACTACCTGTACCCCCGATTAAACTATAGGTAAAGGGTTCACTACTATCAGGATCAACTGTTGAGAAAGTACCGACTTCTGTACCAACAGGGAGATTTTCCGCAACGGAGGAAGTATTTAAGGATACATCGGTGGGGGCTTGACTTAAGACTTGAGCATTGTTAATTTGATCAGTTAAAGCCGTTCCTGTATTCTCTGTAACTACATCCGTAATCGATTTAGTTCCCGCCCCGGCTTGTTGTAAATCGTTAGTAGTTTCACCCAAAGCCACTTTTTGGACTTGAGCAAATTCCTGTTGTAGAGACGCATTTGGCGTACTTGCGGCGATGTCTTCAATCTTTTGATTGGCTGCTGCGATGACTTGCGCAGCCCCAGCGGCGATCGCACTAACATCTACATTATTGGTCAGTGTCGCCGCTTCTTGAATGACGGTTTGTAATTTGGTAGCATTGGTCAAATCTATGGTTGTTCCGCCTTGAATTTGACTAGCCAAGGCTGAAACGACATTTTTAACAATATCTCCCGTAGAAGCTGAGGAAGCCCCATCTAACAGTCCCGCAATTTGGGTAATGGCGTTTTGTACCTGGACTAAGGCGGCAAAAGTTGCGGCTCCTCCTGGCGTATTATTAGTCGTAGCGACGATGGGATCGATGTTGCTAAGATCAACACCAGCAGGAAGAGACAAAGCGGTGGTTACTGCTGTGTTTGCTTGTTCTACCGTTAACCCTTGAGAGACTAAATTCTCGACTAGGGAGGTTAAAGCGGTGATGGTAGTAGAACCCGCAAGGGCTGTGAGGGGCGTTTGTAAGGGTAAACCAGTTGCTGTATCTACACCGCCAAAGACTACTAGACGACCTTCTTCGGGGTCAAATACACCGTTAGCATTAGTGTCGAAGCTCTGGGGAATATCGAGGAGATAAAAGCCTGTTTGATCGGTAGTAGTAAAGGGTTCATTCGTATCGAGAACACCATCTTTATCCGCATCGAAGAAAACCGTCGCCCCAGCGACATAGTTATCAATAACAAAGCCGCTATAACTGGGATAGATGCGGAAGATATGATCGATACTAGCCTGTCCGTCCGTTACCGCAATTTTGACATCGAAGGGGACAAAGTAACGGGGAGGATTATTAGAATTGAGTGTTAAGTCTCCATTAGATTGAACCGTCAGGGTTAACCAGGGAGGAAGAGAAGTTCCATCCGCTTTTGTCGCTGTACCGGTTAACGCATTACCATCGGGATCGACATATACTCCCGGAATGGTAACGTTATCAACGATGGAACGACCCCAGAGGCGGTTTTGGATTTGGGGAGGGCGATTACCACTACCTTGGACGTAACCAAAGTTAACGTTACTAAAGATTTCGCTAGTGGTAATAGTCAGGACTTTTTCGGGAGGAGTGGGAAAGGTAAATTGCCAACCCACAGGGGTATCTACTTTCACTCGATAGGTTCCAGCGACTAAATCCTTAAACTCATAGCCGCCTAAGTTATCGGTGACGGTATTGGTTTCTCCTGGATCACGGACATTATTATTATTTTGGTCGAGGTAAACTGTCCAACCGTTTAAAGCTGGTTCAAACTGATAGCTTGTTCCATTGAAGTTCCAGTTCCAAGTACCCGATTTATCGATATCATCCCAGAGGAAACCGCTAATTTCTCCCTTAGTCCCTTGAAACCCGAAATAATTATATGCACCACCCCAAGGATTTTGGGCAGATGTAGTAAAAGAAACGGAAGTAGCACCAACAGAATTATTACCCTGAGTTGGCTGCCAATCAGCCGAAGGTAGTTCAACACTAACAGTATAATCGCCAAAGGGACGACTGCCAAAATAGTACCATCCATAGTATGACTGACTACTGGTTGTATAGATACTATCAATGATTTGTCCGTTTTGGATCAGATTGATTTTCCAATGGGGTAAATTAGATTCATTGGCTTCCTGTCCCCCAGAGTACCACCATTTACCATTGCCGTTGACATCATTCCAGATAAATCCAGAAATACCACTGTAGGTAGATTGATAACCGAAGTTAATACCCGATCCTGAATAAACAATAGGTTGAGGGGGGCTATAGGTAGATTGCCAAGTATTTAATCCATCGGGGGATTCAACTGTAACGGTATAGCTACCGTTAGTAGGATTAACATTAGCAAAAGCACTATTAGGGTAATTTAATCCATGCTGGGCATCATAATACAAACCTGTCTGAGCATCGTAAGTCAATACGGAAGGTCGAAATTGATAAGTGTTTCCACTTGGACCTTGATATAAACCACTTGTCTGATCGTAGTACAAATAATAATCGGAAGGTGGGACAGGGGAAACAGAAGAGAAAAAGTTATTAGGAGAATACTCGATAATTTGCCCTGAATTATAGTAGGAATCTTGATCAATATAGGAATTAACTCCTGTTCCTAATAAATCGAGGACTAGGTACTGGGGTAAATTTACGGAAACATTAGGTTGAAGCTGATAATCATTACCTGTACTGGGATCATCATAGTAACCTGTATTGACATCGTAAACTAAAGAAGAAGGAGGGGAAGAAGTAAACGAAGAAACTCCTGTAAACCCGTAATAGCCATACTTATCAGTTAGGGTGGTTTGAACAGTTTGTCCGCTTACATCTTCTAAGGTTACTTTCCAACCGGCTAATCCTTTGTCATTAGAGTAGTTGTAGTTATCAAAGACACCATCTCCATAGAAATCATTCCAGACATACCCACTAATATCCCCGTAATTGAGGCTAACATTTTGTTTGTAGCCAAAGTCAATATTGCTTTTGCTTGCACCCGAAGCAACGGTAACTAAGCGAGAATTAGATGGAGTAGGATTATAATTGCCACTTCCTGTAGATTGCCAGGACTGCACTGTGGAGGGGACAATAACGGTAACGTTGTAATCTCCTGATGCTAATCCTGCAAAATTGTAACGTCCCCAAGGATCAGTTTTGGTTGAGGTTTCCCCTGCATCTAAAGTACCACTGTTGTCACTATCAAGAAAAACTGTCCAACCGGCTAAACCAAAATTAGTATAATAATAGTAGTAAGTCCCAGTTGGATCATATTCATTGCGAGAGTTATCGCCATTGGCATCATTCCAAACTGCCCCACTAATTTCCCCATAAGTGCCTGTACTGCCTGTATTACTAGGATTATATAGACCAAAGCTCACATTATCAATTAACTGAGATGGACTAACTGAGACAGGGAATACAGGAGAATTAGTAAACTGCCAATTAGCATCTAGGGGAATTACCTCAACAGAATAATCTCCTGGGGCAACTTTGGCAAAAACATAACGCCCCCCATTATCGGTTACAGTGCTACTAATAAGGGTTCCATTTTGTAGAAGATTAACTGTCCACCCTGCTAAAAGAGACTCGCTTTGATTCTGTATCGCGTCACTATTAGCATCATTCCACAAACTGCCTTGAATTTGACCATCACTTAAACGATAGGCAAAATTAGGTTGACTAATTTCTCCAGTCGTGGTACCGATTATTTGTGTATTAGAATATCCGATAGCTGGTTGCCAATCACCTGATGGTTCAATAACTCCGACGGTGTAATTTGTATTACCATCTAATCCAGTGAAAGTGTAATAACCACTGCCATCAGTGAAGGTTCTTTTCTCATTAGTGTCTAAAATTCCGTTATTGTTGGCATCAAGATAAACTAACCAGCCTCCTAAACTTTGTTCTGACCTGTTGTTGTAGTAGTCTTGATAGCCGTTGCTATTAGCATCGTTCCAAAGATAACCTGTGATTTGGGTTTCCGGTTTTCGATAGCCAAAGGGAGCATAGGATTGAAATCCGTATGATCCATACCATGGATAAGATTGAGCAGACAAAATAACGGTTTGTGAATTATTGATACTCCCATAATCATAGTTTGTAGTTCGCACCCAATCTGGAGAGGGCAGGGTAACAGTTATTAAGTAGTCCCCCAAGGGTAAAGAACCAAAAGAATAATAACCAGAACTATCAGCATAAGTGACTTTGCTAAAACTAGGATCACTAGGTTTAGTTAGGGTAATTGTCCAACCAACAAATCCAGGTTCTTGAGAGCCATAATAGCCATAGTTTTGATTTCCATTCCCGTCAAAATCATTCCAAAGATTACCCGTGATATCGCCGTAATACTGAACCATAGTTGACCTCCTAATTTTCTTTTTTGATTTTACCTAATATCCTAACGAAAGAGCTTTTGGCTGCTATAGTATTATTTATTCAGCCGAGTCAGCCTGTTTTCCACAAACTCAGCCAGTCTAGGTTAGGCTTAAAAAAAACTATCAAACCATCAATTAATCGTTTCTACCATTTTGAGAGCGTTTTTTTCTACCGTCAATAGGATATAAAATATGCTTATTTTTTTTTTTTCTCTCATCAGGTTTACTTATGAATCAGAGAAAATCAAATTAGGTAATCTGGGGATTTTGTTGTAAAAAAGCGGTGATTTGCTCGATTCCGTCTTCCTTGGCAGAGAGAATAACGGTGGTGATTCCAGAGATTACCCCAGCTTGTAGGGTTTGATAATCGGTAACATCAGCATCGAGGAAAACTACAGTATTTAACTCCGGTGCGGTTAAACCTTGATTTCTCGCACTATTCACCTGATTAACTTGACTCAAGCCATCAGATTCAGCAAAATTGAATAAAATATGGTCAACAGCAGGAAGAATCGGCAAAAAGGGAAAAGTCATGACATTAACTGCAACAGAAAGAAAACGGGTTTCTCAAAGAAAACGGGTTTCTAAATAGTTTCTTGAAGAAACCCGTTTTCTAAAGAAGTTCTAGGATTGGATTTTTGCCAAAGACTGCTTAAATTCTGCGAGAGAATTAGCGGTAGCTGCTAATTTTAGTAGCTCTTCTAAGATAGTAGGGTTAGTCATTTTGCCGATTATCTCTTCAATTTCTCCGCGTTCCATTCCTCGTAACTCCATATTACTCATTAAAGGCATGGTTCTTTCCTTCTCAAATTGTTTGATTTTACTTTCTAAACTTGACTGCAATTCAGGGGATAAAGTCATCAT
>SFCA01000086.1:0-2502 GCA_007095475.1 Microcystis aeruginosa Ma_QC_C_20070703_M131
TCCGATAGGTCTGGCTCTGTAATTTCTTCGGCGATGTCCTCTATCATTCTTTGAATCTCTTCTTCCGTTACGTCATTTATTCGACTAACATTTAAAATATCTCCTTCTTTTAATTGTTCGAGTATATTTTCGGCTAGTCTTTTCGTATAGGTTCGTTTCTTGGCGACAAAATCTAACTCTTCGCTAAAGGGTTTTCGACAATTATCGCACTTAAATTGACGACGATTAACTTGTGGGTATACTGGTTGACCTGAGATTGGTAAATCTTTGACTAAATGTCGATGATTTTGGTGGAGTTTATCGCTCTCTAACCCACAACGAGGACAGGTTGCTTTTTTATTTTTCGATTCGACTGGTCAAACTATACCGATATTTTCTAGGTGTCGATAGCCTTGAATACAGGTTCCTTGTAGGTTCAAAAATTTGTCAAGTATCATAAGTAAAATAATCTCGTTTTTGGCTATTATATCAAATCTTAACTCGATTGTCTATCTTTTGGTATTAACCTGTTTGTGCCTTAAGTCCTTCCCTATATGGATTTCAGCTACTTTTGAGCGTAGGCGCTCTCCTCGAATTTTATTTTAAGTTAATTATTTGCATAACAATTCCCGAAGAACCGAGAAATTCGGCGATGACCCTCAAGTTAGCCAGAACTTAATCAATCATAAGCTAAAACGTATCTAAGATGCGTTTTAGCTTACTTGAGTATCTGATCGATCGAACCAAAGAAGACCTAAATTACTAAGTAGGGAGGCACAATTATTTGTAGGATGGGTTAGCGGTAGCGTAACATGAGCGGGCGTTGGGTTTCATGCTTCAACCCAACCTAAGTTCATCTTATATTTAATTCCACCCACCCACTTACCTGCAACTTTGCGATCTTTGCCGTCGCGATACTGTTGCCCTAGAGTTATTACGCGATCATCCTGTAGAGGGAATCCATATCGACGGGTTAACCATTTATTACCTCTAAACAGGAATAGATAACCCCTTGCCACTTCCCACTCCCAACCCTGGCGCTCCCGTCCACCTCTTTCCTGAGAATTCTAGAGGTACTTGTAAAGATTTGTTACAAGGAGACGAGGAAAAATCTGAGGGCAGGGAGACAAGAAAGGATTATCGACGGGGATCAAGGATTTCAGCAGGAAATTAGATTGGGGATCAAGAGAAACTGATTGTAAAGTTTTCGATACATCTCGCCGATTCTTGTAATAGTTCGATACATATAACATAGATGATCAGCGATGATTGTAAATTTATATTACAAATAGCTCATCTTATTCGGTGTTTTCCCTATACTGGTTCTCATCAACTTTGAGCCGACGTGCAGAAAAGTTAGACCACCAAGTTTGTAAGAGGTCAGGAAGATGCAATTAACCGCAAGAAATAACTGGGGCCACGTTTCTTTAGCAATGCTAAAAAGCTTTCTCCTCTGGAGTTTCGTCCTCACTGTCTGTTTATTAGTAGTGGGATTTCCTTTAGTAGTATTAATGATGACAGTGGGAGCATTGTCGGCGATTATCTTACAGTCAGTTTTACCGATTAGTTCCGTGCTTTTAGTGGCGGGAATGATTATTGGTATCAATATTTTGGCTATCCTAATTAGTGCCGCTTTGTTAGCAGCAAAAGGTGTTCATCCCCATGAAGTTAGCTGGTTGCACTGGTTACACGGTGAGGTAAAAACCTCTCATCAAGCTGTTTATGCTTCTTGCCCCTTAACTTGCGGGGTAGTTCATTAAATTTGATTTTCTTACAGTGGAATTGCTTACCTTTTTCTATTTACATTTATTCAAGTTTTCAACTGCTTTATCCAAGCTAGTACAACCCAGTTTCACTGGGTTTTTTCATCGTTATTGAGCTAAAGAAGTTATCTAAATGGTAAGGTACGAAGTTTTCGTTTTGGGGAGTCGGTCGCCGGTCGTCGATATCAAATTAGGTTAAACTTCATCTATTAGACCTCGACCTAATATTATCTCAAGACCAAAAGTCTTTCTAGTTAAGGAATCTACCCGAATAAAAATTATTTTAATTGCCTCATATTTTTTCAGTGAAATTGAATTAGCAACGATACAGACTAAAAGCAAGCTGTGACTGGGTTATAATTTTTGGAGATGTCTATTATGAGAAAGGCTGTGACTGAATATTAGAAGATAGGGAGATAAGAGCTTTTTTGCTGTGGTTGATAAGTACCTAAGCAAAATTAATTACACATTTCGATAAAGCTTTTGCCTTTTGCATGAGTGCCTATCTTCACTAGGAAATTTATTTTGCAAGACTACTTAAACAGTAATCAGTGAACTGAAAACTCACATCTGATCACTGGTTACTCTCCAGAAACTTAACTCAGGCTGAGGAAGCCTCAACCAGTTGAAAGCCAAGGGATTGCGCCTTTTTCGAGAGATTGTTGATGACCCGTTGACGATACTGTTGTTCGTAATAATCTGCTCCCAGCTCTTGATAGGAAGGAGGATGGGTTTTTCGACGGCAATTTTTCTTGACTGA